>JBBSEE010000305.1:0-4414 GCA_038239995.1 Chloroflexia bacterium
CATTGCTAATAACATTATTGGGCTCTTTAGGATCTTCCATATCAGTCGCCTTCCTTTATCCATTGAGCTATGTTCAATACCTTCGCCAATTGCCAAGCCTGACCAGGATTGAGCTTAAAGGTGAGCGCAAGAAATTAAATATGGTCCCGCTGCGGCAGCAGCATATTTAATTTCAGGCAGTAGGCACGCCCAACTCCGACCCCACGGCTCAAATTTGGCGAATGTAGTGTATGTTAGCATAATATTAAAAATCAACATAGATGTCAATTCAAACTTAGAGTAAATCTAATCCACTTCTTGTCTAGAAATAAAACAAAACCGGCCTGACGATTTCTCGTCAGGCCGGTTTGTATTCTTGGGGGTGACTGATGGGGCACGATCCCACAACCTCCTGATCCACAGTCAGGCGCTCTGCCATTGAGCTATAGCCACCGTATTGAGTTTGTGAACGTTCGCGATGAAAGGCGAGTAAGCCGGGTTTTGTTTTAGATGACCATCTATCTCAGCCCCTTGCTAGGGGGGCTGGCCGCGTCGTCGCCTCAGCGGCGGCTCTCGACTTTCGACCGGCTCGGCGAGCCACCGTCTTTTGCGGTCGGGTCGGAGATTGCTGCGGGGAGGATTGCCCTTTTCACTCCGCCGGTCTAGCCTAAGCTAGGGTAGCGGCATTGGTCTCTGTTGCTCTCAGCGGTGGCTTGCGCCGCCACTGCCCATCTGGACTGTCAACGCCCCCAGCGGGACGCTGCCTTGACTCGTCGCCAAGCACCCTTGCTCTATGCAGCCCGGACTTTCCTCTGGCTCATCACCAGCGGTCATCCTGCCCTTCATCGTGCCTTGCGGTCACGTTCAAGCGATTTATTATACCAGATTGCGCCTAATTGTGCAAGCGGGATGCGGGCGAGGACGCGGGTGCCGCTTTCGCCGCGTCGCGGGCCGATGCTGACGCTGCCACCAAGCAGAGCAGCGCGTTCGCGCATCGAGGTGAGGCCGAGGGTGCGGGTGGCAGGGGTACCGTTACCGTTGCCGCTGACCACCAGCGCGACCCGCTGCCGATTGGCGGTGATGCCCACCCCATTGTCCTCCACCATCAAGATGACCTGATTGTCGTCCGCGTCAATCGAAACCGAGGCGCGGCTGGCGCGGGCGTGCTTGACCACGTTGGCAAGGGCCTCCTGCCCGATGCGGAACAGGGCGACTTCGACATCGGGGGCGAGGCGGGGCAAGGCTTCGGCGCAGAAGTTGACCTCCAGCCCATTGCGCCGCGCCACTTCCACGCTATGCTGCTTCAGCGCGGCGGCCAACCCTACCTCCTCCAGCCGTGAGGGGCGCAACTCGAAGATGAGCGAACGCATCTCCTGCAAGGCGGCGGAGGCAGTCTCCTGCAAGGTCGTCACCTTGCTATGGGCTGCATCCATGTCCGCCCCCTGCGCGATGACCGTAGCCGCCACCTGCGCCATCAGGGTCATGCTGAACAGCGATTGGGCGACTGAATCGTGCAGTTCGCGGGAGAGGCGGTTGCGCTCCTCTAGCTGGGCCATCGCGCTGCTGCGGGCGTAGAGGCGGGCGTTCATAATCGCGGTCGCGGCTTGATTGGCGAAGGTGTGGACGATGCGCCCCTCGCGCTCCTCGAATTGGAGGGCGGGCGGCAGGCGGTTGATGGTGAGCAGCCCGATGCGCTCATCCTTGACCGCTAGCGGCAGACCCAGCCACCAACAGTGCTTGCCGGTCACACTCTCCTCCGCGCTCAGTTCGGCGATGATGAAGTCGGCAGGGCCGCTGACTAGCTCATCCAGCAGCGGGCGGCTGTCGGTGGGGATGAGTTCACCGATGATGACCGGCTCTGGCAGGCCATGCGCGGCGACCACGCGGGCGGCGGCGGGGGTATCATCGTCGAACAGCATGATGCGGGCGGAGTCGTAGGAGACCACGCTGCTGAGGGCGACGAGGATAAGGTCAAGCACTTGACGGAGGTCGAGGGTGGAGTTGAGCAGCCCCGCGCTCTGGTTCAACGCGCTGATTTCCTTCAGGGTGCGCTCAAGTTCGCGGCGTTGCTCCTCTAGCTCATGGTTCTGGAGGGTAAGCTGCTCTTCGCTGGTCTTCAGCCGGTCCACTTGGCGGGCCAGCAGCGCGTTCAGGCTGCTCGCGTATATCTTGCTCAGGCGAATTACCGCCCAGTTAATCAGTTCGTCGAGGTCGGAGGCGGCGGTGAGGGCATCATCGCGCTGGAAGTTGACCTCGCGCCAGACGACGGGCATCACCGCCTCGCGCAAGGCAATGAAGCCCTGCACCAGTTCGCTGACATCGAAGCCCTGATTGGCGCGTTCGCTGCTGATGCGGTCAATATAGGCCTCCAACGCCGCATAGCTGCCCCGCCGAAAGTAGTCGGCCACCGCCTGCAAACCCTCACGGGCGTGGCCGGTTAGCTCGGTAATCGGGCGGGTGGTATAGCGGGCGGGGCGGGGCGGGTTGCTCCCATCGGTCATCTGGTAGAGCAGCTTCACCCAGCTAGAGGCGATTTCGTCGCGGTAGCCGTCCAACAGGGCGGCAAGGTCGAGGCTCATCCTGTCACTTTCCCTTGTTCACACCATCATCCATCGGCCTACAATGTAGCATTTTTCGGGGGTGGGTGTCAAGGGTGAAGGACAAATCAGGCTCCCGCCATGGTCTGCGCCATCCTATCTGCGAGGCGCAGTACAATGGCGGGAGCCTCTGCCTTCAACTCAGGGTTGTTCGATTCGACCGCCCAGTTCGCCATCGTTGCCAACCGTGCCACCAGCATAGCTCGCTCGTGCATCTCGAAGCCGGGGGGCAGGGGGCGCACGCTGGAGTAGCCTCGCAAGAAGGCATCGCGCATCGCCACCTTGTTTGCCCCATTGCGAAGGGCCTCGATGGTCACTGCCATATCCAGCCCCCATACACCCCAGCCGCTCACCTCGAAGTCAATCGCCTCTATCTCGCCCTTATGGTACAGATAGTTCCACGAGTGTAGGTCGTTGTGGATGAGGCCATACGCCACAGGGCTGGTACCCAATGCGGTCATCGCCTCAAGCACATACTGCGAGGCGGCGGTATAGATAGCGCGGGTCTCGGCGGTAAGCAGTGGGTCAATCTTGCCGTTGCCGAATACCGAGTCAACTCCGAACAGCCGCGCCCAGTCCCAGCGTGGGCGGGTGAAGTTAGTGGGTGGTTGCCAACTCTGGGTGTACTGGTGCAATTTTGCCATTAGCACCCCCACCTTGTAGAGTTTGGTGGGGCTGATAGTCTTACCCACCATCTTTCCGTCCATCCAGCGGAACACCGCGATGTGCCGCTCACTTGGCATCCCTACCGCCGATACGTTGGTGAGCATTGCGCCTGCATCGTTGTTGAGCGGCTCTGGCACCAGCAGGTCAGTGTCGCGGCGAATCGCGGTCAACCATGCTAGCTCCGACCTGATAGCTTGCGCGTCAAGCGTGTTCGGCTCTTGGATACGCATCATAAAGCGGCCAGCCAAGGCATCCACACGGTACACCGTGTTAAAGTTATGGGTGATAAGAGTCAGCTTGGCTTCGTGCAGACCATAGCGCGGTAGGGTCGCCTCGGCCAGTTGCCGCTCACGACCTATCTGGGCGCGGCTGCTGAGTTGTTGGTATGGGGTCATCAGAGTAACTCCAATCCAAAATCGTAAGTACCCCGCCCGCTTGTCCACCACGTTGAGCAGCGGTTGGCCCGCCTTGTAGCGGCGCAGGTTCTCGCGGAACAGTTCCAGCACGCGGCGGTCAATGTGCGGCGAACTCCAACTGATGTGCGGGGTGAGTATCACCTTGCTCTCAGGCAGGCGGTATAGGGGATGGTTGGCGGGCAGCGGCTCCTCGGCGAAGGCATCGAGGCCCGCCCCCGCGATGCGCCCCTCTTGTAGGGCGTGCAGTAGCGCATCCTCGTCGGCAATTTCGCCCCGCGCGATGTTGATGAACCACGCGCTCGGCTTCATCGCCGCAATCGTGGCCGCGTCTATCATCCCCCGCGTCTGCGCGGTCAGCGGCAGGGCCACCGCCACATAATCGGCTTGCGATATGTGTTCGCGCCACTCCTCGCCGTATACTATCTGCACGCGGTCAGTCACGGGTGCCGCCTTGCCCTGTTGCCCCCGCCGCGCGGCGATGACCCGCATCCCGAACGCGGCGGCTCGCTTGCCGATATCCTGCCCAATCGCCCCGTAGCCAAGTATCAGCAGGGTCTGGTCGGTCAGCTCTTGCAGCGGTAGGTCGCGCACCCAGCGATGTTCGCGCTGCGCGGCCAACAGTTCGGGCAACCGCTTCGCTGCCGCCAGTATGTACAGCATCACCCACTCGCTGATGGGGATAGCATGAACCCCCGACGAGTTGGTCAGCACGATGTCGCTCTCTACCAGCGCGGGGAACAGCACTTGGTCGAGGCC
>JBBSEE010000306.1:0-4414 GCA_038239995.1 Chloroflexia bacterium
AGACCGATTTGCAGGCCCGCGGCATGGCCTTAGTCATCAGCCGCAATGTTACTGCGCGAGATTCGGCCGACAAGCAGCAACCCTTCAATTTGCGCATTCCCGCGGGGGTTCAATCGGTTACCAACAACGGTGGCAAGGTCTACGACATGAACGTAGTCGCGCACGCAGGTGCCGTCGGGGGTGGGGTAGTCGTCGCCGAATATCTCGATGTAGGGTCGCTGCCCCGCCGCCGCTTGCAGCACCACCGGGATGAGGTGGCTTTCGGGGTGGTGTCGCTCACCGTACTGTTCGCTCGCCCCCGCCGCGTTGAAGTAGCGCAGGCTGGCCCAATGCAGGCCGTATGCCCCGCTGTACCAGCGCAGCAGCCGCTCGATAGCCAGCTTGCTCTCGCCATAGGGGTTGGTGGGCTGCAACCGCGCATCCTCGACAATCGGCACTTGCTCCGGCTCGCCATACACCGCGGCAGTGGAGGATAGCACGAAGCGGCTCACCCCCCCCTCCTGCATCGCCTCCAGTAGGTTGAGGGTGTTGATGATGTTGTTGCGGAAATATTTGGCGGGCTGCTGCACCGACTCGGCCACCTGACTGTCGGCGGCAAAGTGCATCACCGCCTGCACCGCGTGGTCGGCAATCGCCTTAGCGATGGCGGGCTTATCGGCAAGGTCGGCCTGCACGAAGCTGGCTTGGGGATGCACCGCCTCAGCGAAGCCCTTGTACAAGCTATCGTAGACCACTACCTGATGCCCGGCGTTGATTAGCTGCTCCACGGTGACGCTACCGATATAGCCCGCGCCTCCCGTTACCAATATGTTCATGAATGCTCCTCTGGGGCGGGATAAGTCGCGCCCCGATGATGTACGCTGTGGTAGGCAAGCGATGACACCATCCCTATGCCTGCCGCCGAATTATAGGGGTTAGCAACAAGCAGCGTCAAGTTGCCAGCCCCCCGCCCTACTGGTATAATATCAGGCAACGAAGGCAATTGTTGGAACGGAGAGGAGAAACTTGACCATGACCGCAACTATCACCCCACCCACCACCGGCAGCGGGGCGCAGACCAACCCCGCATGGGGCTGGGCCGACCTGCGCGAGGTTGACCCAGAGATTTACGCCGCCATCGAGCAGGAGCAGGGGCGGCAGCACGACAAGATTGAGCTAATCGCCAGCGAGAACTATGTCAGCCGCGCAGTGCTGCAAGCGATGGGCAGCGTGTTGACCAACAAGTACGCCGAGGGCTATCCCGGCCATCGCTACTATGGCGGCTGCGAGTACGTGGACATTGCCGAGCAACTGGCGATTGACCGCGCCAAGGCCCTGTTCGGCGCGGAACACGCCAATGTGCAGCCGCATAGTGGGGCGCAGGCGAACATGGCGGTCTACTATGCGGTGCTGAAGCCGGGTGATACCATACTGGGGATGAGCCTCGCACACGGCGGCCACCTCACGCACGGCTACAAGGTGACGATCAGCGGCACCTTCTTTCGCGGGGTCAGCTATGGGGTACGGGCCGAGGACGAGCGGCTGGACTATGATGAGGTGCAACGCCTCGCCGAGCAGGAGCGGCCTCAGATTATCGTCTGCGGCGCGTCCGCCTACCCGCGCATCATTGATTTCCCCCGCCTGCGCCAGATTGCCGACGCGGTGGGCGCGTACCTAATGGCCGACGTGGCCCATATCGCCGGGCTAATCGCGGTCGGGCTGCATCCCTCGCCCATCGGCTACGCCCATTTCGTAACCAGCACCACGCACAAGACCCTGCGCGGACCACGCGGCGGACTCATCCTCTGCGGCGCGGAACACGCTAAGGCGATAGACAAGGCGGTCTTCCCCGGCACGCAAGGGGGGCCGCTGATGCACGTGATTGCCGCCAAAGCGGTGGCCTTCCACGAGGACTTGCAGCCCGGCTTCAGGGAGTACCAGCAGCGCATCATTGACAACGCCGCCGCCCTTGCCGCCGCGCTGGTGGATGAGGCCGACCCCGCCGGTGGCCGCCTTCGCCTCGTCAGCGGGGGGACGGATAATCACCTCTGCCTCGTGGATGTAAGCGGGTTGGGCATCACCGGCAAGGCGGCGGAACAGGCCCTCGACGAGGTCAGCATCACCGTGAACAAGAACGCCATCCCTTATGACCGCAACCCGCCCGCCACCGCCAGCGGCATCCGCGTGGGCAGCCCCGCGGTGACATCGCGCGGCTTCACCCCCGCCGATATGCGCGAGGTGGCCGCGATTATCAAGCTGGTGCTGCACAACACCGCTAAGGGCGAAGCCGCCGACCCCGCCATCACCAAGCAAGCCCGCCAGCGGGTCGCCGCCCTCGTCAACCGCTATCCCGTGCCCGCGCTGGGCTGAGGAGTGGTCGTAATGTCCGACGGCAAAGGAAACAACACCCACACCTACGGCGGCGTAGACGGCAACGTCAACAGCGGCTCTGGTTCGCAGACCAATGTCAAGGTCAAAGACGGCGGCACCGCCATCTTCAATCCGCCGACCCCCACGCCTACCGATAAGCACCGTGATGATTACCTCGCCCATGTGGTCGCCAACACCCGCTACATTGACCCGCGCGGCATCTTGCAGACCAACCGCCAAGTGGTGATGGAGATGGATGAGGTGTACATCCACCTCAATGCCGAGCGCGAGGCCAGCCCCGCCGATACCGACCGCCGCCTGATGCAGCAACTTGACGACCTCCGCAGCCGCGCCGACCTGAAGGATGATGACCGCGAGCAGGTGATGGACGACCTGATGCTCCGCCGCGACCTCGCCCGTGAACAGCGCGTCACCGTCAGCCTCGATGTTGCCGCTCACGACCACCCCCGCCTCGTGGTCCTCGGCGACCCCGGCGCGGGCAAGACCACCCTGCTCCGCTACCTTGCCTACCAGCACGCCAGCGCGTTGCAGCAGGCGATAAAGCAGCGGCACCCACTGACCGACCAGCGTCTGCCCATCTATGTACGCATCGCCGAGTACGCCGAGGCGTATGCCAAGGATAAGTTGCCCATCGCCCAGTACCTTGCCAGCTACTGTGTGGGTCACGCTTGCGATGTGCCTGTCGCTACCCTTGCCGCCTTGTTCGACGCTTGGTTGAAGCGCGGCCAATGCCTAGTGCTGCTCGACGGCTTCGACGAAATCACCGACTCCAGTGAGCGCACCCAAATCCGCGACCGCATCGAGGAGTTCATCCGCGCCCATGCGGCGGCGGGCAACCGCTTCGCCATCACCAGCCGCATCGCCGGTTATCGCGCCGCGCCATTCAACGCCGAGTTTGCCCATTACACCATCTTGGATATGAGCAAGGAGGAGATCGCCACCTTCCTACGCCAATGGTGTCCCACGGTTGAACGCTTCCTCACCCCCGACGACCCCGAAGCGGCCCGCAACAAGCGGGCGCAGGATGAGATTGATGGCATCCTCGCCGCGCTGAACACCGAAGGGGTGGCCCGCCTCGCCGCCAACCCGCTGCTGCTCACCCTGCTGGCCCTCATCCACCGCAACGGCAACCGCCTGCCTGACCGCCGCATCGAACTCTACAAGCTGGCGGCAGAGACGATGATAAACCGCTGGCTGACCTTCGTGCCGGGGGCGAAGGGCCTCCTCAGTGAAGCCGATGTGGTCAAGGTCCTCAGCCCGCTTGCCTACTGTATGCACGCCAACCGTCCCAGCGGGGTGATTACCGAGGGCGAAGTCTACCGCACGATGGGCCGCACCCTCGCCGCAATGAAGGGCATCGAGGACAGCGAAGACCCCCAGTTGCACGATACCGTCAGGGACTTTCTGCGCCGTGTGCGCGAGGCCACCGGCCTGTTCGTGGAGCGGGCACTGAAACGCTACGGCTTCATGCACCTCACCTTCGAGGAATACTTCGCGGCCCGCTACTTGGTGCAGAAGGCCAGCAGCCGCGCCAAACTCATCCGCCACCACCTACACGACCCCCGCTGGCAGGAACCTATCCTGCTCGCCCTCGGCTTCCTCAGCATTGACTATCCCGACGAGGCGGGCGAGCTGCTCTACGACCTCTGCCTCGACCCGCAGCGCGAACCCTCGCCCCATGAGGACTTGCTGCACCGCGATTTGCTGTTTGCCCTGCGTGCCTGCGCCGACGGCATCACCCCGCCCCCCACCACCCTCAAGCAGTTGATTGACGACGTGCTAGCACTGTATTTCGATGGTGATGGGGTCAAAGGAAAGGGTAGATACCGGCTACTTCATAACCAAATAGAGGGCGTGTTCACCCCCCTTGCGGGCAGCAAAGTCGGCGAACGGGTCAGCACCACTTTGCTTGCCCGCCTCACCGACCCCAATAGTGGTGTGCGTAGCCGTGCCGCCAATGCGCTGGGCGAGGTTGGTGCAGGCAACCCACTGGTGGTTGAGGCCCTGCTTCCTTTGCTCACCGACCCCGTTTATGATGTGCGTA
>JBBSEE010000307.1:0-4412 GCA_038239995.1 Chloroflexia bacterium
CGCCGCTGGCGTGATGAAGAGTTTCCGCTGCCCCCGGCGATGACCGGCGGTAAGAGTGCAGTAACGGTGCGTATCCAGTTCGTGCCCACCACCGACCCACCGAACAGCAGTTGGACCGAGTTCCAGTACCAGATGTACAGTCTGGTGATGCCGCCCAACAGCGAGCCGCTGACCCCCACTCCGACCGATGTACCCTCGACACCCGCCGCGACCGCGACCATCACTAGCACGCCCCTACCCACCGCTAGCCCGACCGCGACCATCACCCCCACGATTACCCCCACCCCGACCGTCACCCCCACCGATTGCGCCAATCCGTTCGGGGACATCGGGGGGAGTGTGTTCTACGTGGCGATACATCGGCTCTACTGTGGCGGGGTGGTGAACGGGATTGACTCTAGCCATTTCGGGCCGACCAGCACCTCCACGCGCGGCCAGTTCGCCAAGCTGGTCGCGCTCGGCTTTGCGCTACCCACCTATACGCCTTCCTCGCCCGACTTCACCGATGTGTTGCCCAGCTACTTCGCCTACGCCTTCATCGAGGCAGGCTACCACGCAGGGATATTGAGCGGCTACAGCGCGGCCCAGTGCGCGGCGGCGGCGGCGCAGTTCCCTTGCTATCTGCCCAATCAGCCGATTACCCGCGCGGAATTGACCAAGCTGGTGACGCTGGCGGCGGGCTACGCGCTGGTCACGCCGGTGGGCGGGGGGCAAACCTACACCGACGTGCCCGCCAGCCACTTCGCCTATCTCTACATCGAGACCGCCCACTACAAGGGGCTAATCGCAGGCTACCCCGACGGCAGCTTCCACCCCAACGCCAACATCCGCCGCGACGAGATGTGCCAAATCGTGTACAAGGGGACGATTACACCTTAATCAGAATAAATGCTTGCACTCACCCAACAGTTGCCATATAATGCAGCCACCGAACCCAACTCTGATGCGTCCCCCGTTGGACCGACGAAGGAAGCCTATGAAGCCTGAAGAACTGGACACTAATATTGCCCCCCTTGCCGAAACCGATGATGGGGTGACGCAACTTGCGCGAGGCGATGGGGGAGGGGACGAGCTGGTCGCGCTGCCCTCCCCCATCCCCGATGAGGTGATTGCCGCGCCGATAGCGGATGATGTGGAGGCGGCGACGACTAGCCCTATCCCGCAGGTTGCTGCTGAGGTGAGCGGGGAGGGAGTGGTCGCCCTATCCGCCCCTGAGCGGGAGGCTAGTATTGCCGCCGCGGAGCCTGAGCTAGCCCCTTTGATTAAGCTGCGCGACCCGTTGGGGGGGTTGCTGCCGCTGCTGGGGGGGATAGTGGGAGTGGGGCTATGCTGGTGGGGCGAGACTATCGTCGAGGCCCACGACACTACCCCGCTGAGTATGTACCTGTTCTTCCTCGGCATCGCCATCTTCACGGTCAGTGGCTGGCTGCTGGCCGCGGCACGGTACGATGTGCCTGCCCTACCTGTCCGCCGCGTGGCGAGGAAGCCGCGCTGGTGGCTACCATGGGCGGGGCTGGGGGTGGGGCTGGCGGTCACGGGGGTGCTGTACGCCATTGCCTATAACATCCTCTACAACGACACCAAAGCGGCACTGGGCGGCTGGCTGTGGCTCGCCAGTATGGTGGCCCTCGTGCTTACCTCCTTGCTGCTGATTAAGCCGTTCGGCTGGAGGCCGCGCTGGGGGCTGAATGTGCTGCCGCAGACGGGGTGGGGCAAGCTGGCCCTGCTGGGGGCCATCATCGGGGTGATGGTCATCGCGGTGCTGGCCCGCTTCCTCGAAATTGACGGCCTCCCCTTCGGTATCACCCCCGACGAGGGCGACCAAGCGGCCACCTCCGCGATGGTGCTGAACGGCTCACTGAATGAGGGGCTGTTCGGGGTGGGCTGGTATCACATCCCCATGATGTACTTCTATATGCTGGCTGGTTTCTTCAAGCTGCTGGGCACCAGCGTGGCGGTGGGGCGGTCGTTCAGCGCAATCTGCGGGGTCATCAGCGTGGCCGTGACCCTGATTATCGGGGTACGACACTTCGGCTGGCGGGTGGGGCTGATTGCGGGGGCGATACTGGCGATGCTGGCGGTGGAGTTGGAGTTCTCCCGCCTCATCAACGTAGCCGCCCAGACGGAGACGCTGTGGGCGATTAGTGGCCTGTTGTTCCTCGAAGCGGCTCGTAGCGGCAAGCTGTGGGCATGGGTGGGGGCGGGCCTGAGCGGGGGGTTCTCGGTCTACTTCTACCCGACTGGTCGGCTATGGGTGCTGATGGGGGCTGGCTACTGTCTCTATCTGCTGATCCATGGGTTGGGGGGGCGCAGGGGGGCGATTTTGCGCGGCAGCATCCTTGCGGGGGCAGCGGCGGTGATGATTGTCACCCCCTTCCTGCTCGATGCTAAGAACCGCCCCGGCATCCTCACCCTGCGGGCGGTGGAAACCTCGGTGTTCACCAGCGGCAACGACCAGCGGCTGCACTATTATTTCCCCGGTATGACCACGGTGCAGTTGATACAAGAGCAATTGGTTCACGCGGTGGGCGGGTTCAATCAGTTCCCCGGTCGCGGCCTGTGGCTGATACAGCAGCCGATGATGAGCGGGTGGTTGGCGATATTCACCCTGCTCGGCCTCGGCTGGATTTTCCTGCGTTGGCGCGACCCCCGCTATGTGCTGCTGGCCGCGTGGTTCGCCGCCGGTTTCGTGGGGGTGGTGGTGACTAATGATACGCCTGACTTGCTGCGGCTGGTCACAACCCTGCCGGTGGTCGCCCTCGCTCCCGCGCTGGTGCTAGAGAGTCTGATTCGGCGGGTGGGCGAATCCAGCAAGCTCATCAACCTCCGCCTGCGCCCGCCCGCCTATGCCGCCGCCACCGCTGCCGCGCTGATGTTGGTCGCGCTCATGATGTTGCAGCAACGGCAGTTCTTCTTCGAGGATACCCGCGCGGCCAACGCCTATCCCCGCCCTTACGCTGATGGCGCGGCGATATTGGCGCAGGGCAAGGACACGCTGGTGATTGCTCTCGGTCGCCAGTTCCACCTCATCAACGCGGGCTGGATGCACCTACTCGCCCCCGACTCGCATCATGGCGGGATGGCGCAGCCGGGCAGCAACCTGCCGCTCACCCTGCCCGCCACCTCGGACGTATCCTTTATCGTCGAGCCGGAGCAGCCCTATTACCTCCCCTTCCTTGAGTCGCTCTATCCGGGTGGCACGGCGAAGGCATACACGGACAACACTGGTGGGGTGATATTCACCATGTATCACATCCCACAGGTGGTGTGGGCGGCCACACAAGGGGCGATGGCAATCCCGCCCAATGGCGCGGCGGTACAGGTAGACCGCATCGGGCAAGCCCCACCCGGCTGGAGCAACTACCCCAACCCGATGCGTTGGAGCGCGGGCTGGCGCGTGCCGCGCTACTGGAACTATGCGCTCAGGGTCGGGCCGGGGCCAGCGACCTTGAGCATTGACGGTCAAACCGTGCTGACCGTGCCGCTGGGGAGCGCGATGATGACCACCACCCTCAGCCTCGCGCGGGGCGACCACTACCTATCCTACGATGGCAACCTCGTGGCCGCGGGGCAGAACGCCACTTTCGATTGGGCGGAGCTACCGATATTGCAGCCCGGCCAAGCCTTGCCCGAACTTAACTGGCAACCGATTGAGCGCGAGAGCTTGATTGCCACCCAGAGCGGGCCACGCGGCCTGTACGGTGTGGTGCAAATCGGCGGTCGCCAAGTGCAGCACGTCATCGTCTCCACGCTGGCGAACGGTTCGCAGTCGGGCGACTTCCACGCCGACGGCAACTCTTACACCACCACATGGAGCGGCACTCTGAACGTGACCACGCCGGGGGACTACCAAATGAGTATCTTCGCGGCCAACCAAATCGAGCTACAGATAGATGGTCAGACGGTGATTACCCAATCCACCAACGCGGACGGGGCCTTCTTCAACACGCCCGTGCCCGTAACCTTGAGTGCGGGGGCGCATACCGTCCTCTGCACCTCGCACGTGACCGAGGGTCAAGGGGGGCTTGAGTGGATGTGGACTCCGCCGGGCGGCAGTCCCAGCATCGTCCCCCCCGACGCACTCGCCCCGCCCCCCGGTGTCACGGTTGGGCCAGTGGTGGATGCCGCCACGCTTGGTATCCGCGACTTCCAGCCCGTGCCGGTGCCGCTGATTATCGCACCGTAGGTGAGGTTTGAGGTTTGAGGTTTGAGTAAGGTATCGAGTGGTAGGGGCGGGTCGCACTCGCCCAGCCGAAGTGCATCATGAAGCCCGCCAGCGGATTAGGTGCAGCGGAGCAGCGGATTAGCCAACGTAGGGCGCAGATTTATCGCGCCTCGCCGACGCGCACAAACAGTCATCTCAACCGAACCCGCCGCCCCAAAGTACCGCTGTCCGGTTGTCCGCTTTCGAG
>JBBSEE010000308.1:0-4409 GCA_038239995.1 Chloroflexia bacterium
CGCTGCCAGTGTCGCGGCGGAAGCAGCAGCGGCACAGCCTAGCGATGAGGCGGCGGCCCTGACCGTCGAGTCGGCTTTGCCGGTCGAGGAGCCGAGCCGCGCCAATACCGGCAGCCGTCCCAGCCCGATGAGCATGGGGCCGATGCCGCAGAGTACCAGCACGCTGGTGGATGCCGCACAGTTCACCCCGCCCGCCCCTAACGGCAATGGCGCGACGCACAGCGCGAACGGCAATGGCGGACTGGCGGGGGATACCGCGCTAGCCGAAGATGCCAGCAATCCCCCCGAACCAGACACCGCCGACCAGCCACTTGCTCCCTTCGACCCCAGCCAATTTGACGCTAGCGAAATAGAAGATGCACCCACCCCCCGCCCCGAATCGGGCACCCGCTTCTTCAGCTTCGGCCTCAACCGCGACGATGGTGGCGGAGAACCGGCAGATGACCCCTTCGCCACGGTCAGCCGCAACGCCAGCGAACGCCAGCCCGTGCTGCGCCCCGTACCCCGCCTGATTGACCCCCAGACCGGCAAGCCGCGCGGCGAATTGTACGTGGCGGGGCGCAGGAGCGGTCCTCTGAGCGCGATTACCACCCTCAGCAACGAAAATCGCCTCATCCTCTTGGCCGGGGCGGGGATAATCTTGCTGCTGCTCATCCTCATCCTGTTCGCGCTGCTCAACGCGAACAAGGGCAATCAAGCGGGCGCGTTCACTGCTAGCCCCACCCCTAGCCTTGTCGCTGCCGCCGTGACTGCGACCGCTCCCGTAGTGGTCGCGCTCAATCCCACTGCGACACCGCTGGTCAACGCGGCCACCGAAACGTTGCCCAGCCCCACCGCTGCCGCTGCTAACCCTACCGTTATACCTGTGCTTGCCACTGAAGCCCCGCCCACCCCCGCCCTGCCCACCCCGACCCCCGCTGCGGTGGCGGCCCAACCTACCCCCTGCCAGACGGGTATCGCGGATGTACCCCCCACCGACCCCGATTATGCCGCGATTAACAGCGTGGTCTGCCGCCAAATCTTCTTCCTCGGCGCGGGGGCACGGTTCGAGAAGTCGGCGGCGGTGACACGGGCGGAGATGGCTCATGCGGCGGTGGCGGCGATGGGCTGGGTGGCGGATACGGCGAGCAACCCCTTCGCTGATGTATCACCCTCTACTCCCTACTATGCCGACATCCTCACCGTCAGCTTGCGGGGGGTGATGAACGGGGTGGCGGGTAACAAGTTCGACCCCAATGGCAAGCTCACCCGTATCCAAGCGATTCGGGTCATCGCTAGGGCCGCTGGCTGGCCACCCCTTGACCCCTCCGCTACCGCCCACTACAACGATGTGCAGAACAATAATCCCCTGTTCGGCTACGTGGAGGCGGCCTATACGCATGGGGTGATTGGCCCTATCCCTAACCATCTGCTTCGCCCCAATGACCCGGCCACGCGCAAGGATGTGGCAATAATGTTCCTCAATATGCTGAACTCGAAATAGCGATTGGGTCACAAGGCAAGGGGCGCACGCCAGTGCGCCCCTACCGCATCCAACCCCAATCCAAAATCTAAAATCTAAAATCCAAAATCAATAGCACCCCCACCAGCCCTGATAACCATCGTGCCACGCTTTGGCGGTGGCGAATATTTGGGCGTGGGGGTCATAGATGCTGGCATCACGGTAGGGATTCCACTGGCCTTGCCATGTGGCGGGCGCATACTGGAACAGGCCGAAGTAGCGGTTGCTGGGGTCGGCGATGTTGGGGTCGCCCCCCGATTCGCACATCATCACCGCCCACATCTTATCGATTGCCTCGGCATAGGGATAATGCCCCCGCGCCTGCACCATCAAGCTGCGGTAGTCGCTAGCCGCGGTAGGCGTAGGGGCAACTGGGGCAGCGGTGGGGGTAGGCGCGATGAGGGCGACTACCAACGCGGCGGTTGGCATACTTGCCGATGGGGTTGCCGCTACAATAGTCGGTGGCGCAGTGGGAGCCGCCCCGATGATAATAGGGATGTCTCCTCGATCGCAAGCCAATAGCATCGCTGCCAGCAGGCAAACAACGCCCCCGGCCCACATCCGTCTGCGCATCGCTCCACCACCTCCTTGCAAGATGCGCCGATTATAGCACAAGTTACAGGTGTGTGGGATTAAGCGTTTGGAGGTGGAGGGCAATAAAAAGGGACGCTCCTCGAAACGGAGCGTCCCTGCTCATCAGTTGGTCGGTTAGTAAGCGATTTGCCCCGGTGCGGGGGCAAGGGGGCAGCGGTGGCAAACCGTTTCGATGCCGGTTTCTATCCCCTGTGTGCTGAACAGGCGGGCCGCCTGATAGGTGTCGCTGTTCCACAGGGTAGAGATGGCATCGCCATGCTTGAGGTCGCCAATTATATCTTCCTTCTGGGTGGTCACGCAGCAGGGGTAGAGCTTGCCATCGGCATTGACGGTGGTGGTGATGTACAGCCACGAGCAATTTTCGAGGCGGCGACGCATTGGGGGGGCGGCCACCGGCTGGGGTACGGCGGGCAGCAGTTCGAGGGTTGCGCCGGGGCCGCGACCGGGTACGCCCGTTAGCGCAGTACCGTTGTTGCCATTGTTGCCGTTGGTGACGGCACGGGCGCGTTCGTTCGCCTCCTTAGCCTCACGGATACGCTCTTGGGCAAGGCGGTCGCGCTCTTCCTCCTCGCGGGCGGCGCGTTGCCGCTCTTCCGCTTCCTTCGCTGCCCAGATAACCTCAAGCTCTTGCAGGCTGTAGCGAGTGTATTCAGGGTTGCGCGGTATCCAGTATTCACCCTGGGCGCGGTTGTCTACCGGCAAGTAGGCGAACTCGGTCTTGAACTGGTCTACCCCCAGCGACATCGCAATTTCACGGGCCTGCTCAATCTCATCCTCATTGTGGCGGAAGACGAGGTATTGCCAGAAGATGTAGGGGTGCTTCTTGCCCATCCGCTGGCGCGTCTCGGTCAAGATACGTACATTATCCAGCACGGTGGCAAGGTCGCCGCCACGTCGGTACTTCTCATAGGTCTCCTGCGTGGCCCCGTCAATGCTGAGGATGAGGTAATCGAGGCCGGAGTTGATCATCTTCTCTGCCGCCTCTTGGTTGAAGAAGTGGAAGTTGCTGCTAATCGAGGTGATGACATGATGCTGGTGGGCATAGGCAATCATCTCGTAGATGTCCTTGTTCAGCAACGGTTCGCCCCAGTTGAACAGGTCAATATTGTATAGATACGTGCCCATCTCGTCAACGATGTGACGGAACATATCCACCTGTAGCAGCCCCTTCTTCAGCGTGTTGGTGCCGTTGCCGGTGGCGCATAGGGGGCACTTCAGGTTGCAGGCACTGAAGGGGTCAATCGTCAGGTAGGTAGGGAAGGTGCTAATCTTCGCCTGCCCGCGGTCTACCGCTTGCATCGCCCGCTTGGCATTGATATAGCGGCGCACCTTCAGCATCATCGGGGTACGCTTCCACGTCTCGCCCGGCGGGAAGCGCACCAACGAGGTGCTAACCGATTGCACCGTCTGCCAGTGGTCTACCAGCAATTTCTCCAGCCATGCCGGTTTCTTCAAATCCTCACCCTCCATCTTTAATAGCGACTATCTCCCTACAAACTTTGGCAATTATACCCACTGCGTAACTAGCTGTCAACTTTGCGGGGGGGCGAACAAAAGGGCTGCACCCACGTGGGTGCAGCCCATTCTGTTACGGTTGTTGCTGGACGCTTTAGGCGGTGCGGCGACGGAGGAACAGTGCGCCAGCAGCGATGAGCGCGAGGCCGAGGACACCGTACAGCCACAGGTTGGCAAGCTCGCCAGAGCCAGTCTTGGGCAACGAGGGGGTCGTAGGGGTCATGGCCATAGTGGAGAGGGTGATTTGCTTCATCACGATGTTGCCGTCAATGATGACCGGAGCATCGGGGCCGGGGAACTCGTAGGTGCCGATCACACCAGCGTCAATGTGCAGCATCGGCCACACCTTGTCGCCACCCTTGGGTGCCGGGCTGAGGTTGACGCGGACATTGAGGTTCTCACCCTTCTTGACCGCGGTGTGACCCAGTTGGTCGCCGGGCTTGTTGTCGGCAGTGTTGGCATGAACGGTGATGAAGCCGTCTTGGGCCGCCACCACCCGCGCGACGGTGATATAAGGCTCCGCTTCTTGGTCATTGGCTTCCACGCTGGCGGTGGGGCCGGACATGGCGGCACCGAGGGTGATTTGCTTCATCACGATGTTGCCATTGATGATCACCGGCGCATCGGGGCCGGGGAACTCGTAGGTGCCGATAACACCAGCGTCAATGTGCAGCATCGGCCACACCTTGTCGCCTGCATTGGGCACCGGGCTGAGGGTGACGCTAACGTTGTCGTTCTCGCCCTTCTTGACCGCAGTGTGACCCAGTTGGTCGCCGGGCTTGTTGTCGGCAGTGTTGGC
>JBBSEE010000309.1:0-4358 GCA_038239995.1 Chloroflexia bacterium
GAGCGCGGTGGCGGCGGCGAACAATGGGGCGAACGAGAATCGGCTGAACGCGGTGGCTGCGGCAACGATTAGCGATGTGTGGGCGGTCGGCTTCTACTCGGCCACCAACGCATACCAAACCCTGACCGAAAGGTGGGATGGCGCGAGTTGGCAGGTTGTCCCCAGCCCCAACGCGGGCAGCAGTGACAACTTCCTGTATGGGGTGGCGGCCTACAGTGGCACAGTCAAGTACGCAGTAGGCAGCCACAAAAGCAGTTCGATTGCTGACCCCACCACCCTTGCGGAGATGTGGAATGGCAGCGCGTGGCAAGTGGTGACTAGCACCAACCCCGGCAACGGCAACAATGTCCTCAACGCGGTGGCGGTGTCCAGCAGCGACGCATGGGCAGTGGGCTATTACGACAACATCGCGGGCAAGCGGCACACCCTGATTGAACACTGGAACGGCTCCGGCTGGGATGTGTCGCCCAGCCCCAACGTGGGCACGGACGACAATATCCTGCTCAGTGTGGTGGCCGAGCCGGGCGGGGCGTGGGCGGTCGGCTACTACAACGTGGGGGCCGACGCATCGCCGCTGATTGAACGCTGGGACGGCAGCACATGGCAGGTAGTCGCTAACCCGCCCCTGACCGGCATAGGAGTGCTGAACGACATCAGCGAGACCGCTAGCAACGACATCTGGGTGGTGGGTGGCGTGCTAAACGGCCTGCATCCGGCCACCCCCGCTGACCTGAAGCAGGGTGACGCGGTGGACGGCTTTGCCACCCTCATTGAACACTGGAATGGCAGCACATGGTCACTGGTACCCAGCCCCAGCGTGGGCAACGACAGCTATCTGCAAGGGGTGGCAGCGGTGAACGCCAACGATGTGTGGACAGTGGGCTACTATAACGATGGCACGGGGCGGGGGCAGATCTTGGCCGAGCGTTACACCGGCAACTGCGTCCCCACTCCCACTCCTACCATTACCCCCACCGTGACGGTGACACCAACCGATTGCCCCAACCCCTTCACCGACATCAACGGCAATACCTTCTACTTCGCCATCCACTATCTGTATTGTCGCGGGGTGGTCAATGGCACGGGTGGCACGACCTTCAGCCCCGCTGGGACTAGCACGCGCGGCCAGTTCGCCAAAGTGGTGGTGCTGGGCTTCGGCATCGCACCCTATACGCCCACCGGCGCACCCGACTTCACCGATGTGCCACCCAGCTACTTCGCCTACGCCTTCATCGAGGCGGGCTTCCATGCTGGTATCCTCGGCGGCTTCACCCCCGCGCAATGCACCGCCATCGGGGCGACCTACCCTTGCTACGGCCCCAACATCGCGATTACGCGCGGGCAAATCACCAAGCTGGTGGTCAGCGCGGCCCACTATGCCCTAGTCACGCCGGTGGGTGGCGGGCAGACCTACACCGATGTGCCGCCCAGCAATCCCTTCTACCTGTTCATCGAGACTGCCCACTACAAGAGCGTGGTCAACGGCTACCCCGACGGCACTTTCCGGCCCAATGCCAACATCCAACGCGACCAGATGTGCCAGATTGTCTACAAAGGCGTGACCACGCCCTGATGAAGGTAGAAGGTAGAATCAAGAATAGGGGGCGCATCTTGCGGATGTGCCCCCATTACTATATGCGTATATGGAGGGGGGCGGCCCCATCATCCACATTAGAGCCGCCCCTACGCAACTCAAACCTCAAACCTCAAACCTCAAACCTCATCCCCCATCCCCCATCACTTGCTTGACCAGTTCGCCCAGCTTGGCAACGGTGTGGACCTTGTCGAACTGGTGGCTACGCTGTTCGGCAGCAGCGGCGAGGCGGCTACGCATTGCGTCATCGTAGATAAGCCGCAGGGTGGTGGCCTGCATCTCGGCGGGGTTCTGCCACAGCATCCCATCCATCTCGTTGGTGACTATCTCCACCTGCCCCGCCTCGGCAATCACCACTGGCACGCACCCAGCCGCCATCGCCTCCACCGTGGTGATACCGAAATGCTCGAAGCGTTCGGGGTTGGCCTCGGTATCCTCACCGTAGCCGGTGGCGTGCCAGAATATCTTGCTGCGGGCATACTGCGCCTGCAAGAAGGTGAACGGCGCGTTGTTGTGGATGTAGATAGGATAGCCCTCCGCCAACGCCTTGACCTCAGCCAGATAAGTGGCATCCTCTGGCATCCCCCCCACGCTGCCGATGAGGTGAAACTCCCAGCCCTCTAGCCCACCGTCGCACATCTGGCGGAAGGCTTTGACCATCACGTCATGCTTCTTGTTGTGGCTACCGGCGAAGAAGCGGCCCACGCTGATGATTTGATTGACCTTCGCGCCGGGGTGGAAGCTGTCCACATCCACCGGCGGGTAGAGCAGGTCGCTGTCCATCCCCCAGTATCGCTTCACCCAGTCGGCGGTGTAGCGGGAGATAGACCAGACCGCGTCCATGCTGCGGGCGACGGCACGGAGGTCGAGGGCGGACTGCCAACTCCACAGCTTGTTGCTGCCCGCATAGCGGCGGCGGGCGAGGCGGGTGTTCAGCTTATCCTTAGCGGGTTGCCCATCGGGGCCGAGAGGGAGGATGTTCACCTGCGCCACTGCCATGCCGAGGGTGCGACCATCGTCGTCGGCGGGCTGGAAGGGGGTACATTCGATGCCCAGCAGGTTGCGGTCAGGGCGTAGGTTGGCGGCGGGCAGGGGCATATTGTAGACCACAAAGCCGTCGCGGGGAGCGGTCCACTCCTCGGCCAGCGGCTTGCCGTTCAGGGTAAAGGTCACGTGACAATCGGGGGCATCAGCGGGACGGGGGCTGCTGGCGATGAACTGCAAGATCATCCCCGCCGCGCTGGGAGGTGGCGGCAGCAATATCGCGGCTCGCTCTGCGGTCCAGCGGAACAGCAGCTTGCCCCCCGCCCCGCGCTCTACCGGATGGAAACCGGCGTACAGGTTCAGCTTGGCGGTAGGGCCGAGCGCGTTGGCAACGGTGGCATCCCATCCAGCGAGGGGGCTGGGCGAGGGCGGCAACTGGGCGGGGAAGTAGACTGCCGCCACGCTGCGCCGCGCCAAGCTAGGGAACAGGTCGAGGTGCGAGGCGTTGATGAACAGGTCGTAATCGGCAGACGCGACCATCGGGGCGGCCATGTTGTGGATGTGGCTACTCTTGGGCAAGAGGCGCAGTTGGCAGCGCGACAGGTCGAGGTTGAGGTGCTGACCGAGGTCGGCGGGGTCAACCGCGTGGTCGGTGAGCAGGTCAACCTGATGCGTCGCGCTCAGAGCCTCAGCAATCGTGCCCATGTAGCGTTCGCCCCCGCCCATAGTGTGCAGCCAACGGTTATAGATACCCACTCTCATGATGGCAGAAGGTAGAAGTTAGAATGCAGCATCGGTCGGTTGTTCATCGCTAGCCTTTCACCATCCATTTGGTGATGTCTTTATCGCCCACTTTCGCCCCTCGCTTAATCTGGCGGCGGGCGTGGAGCAGGGCAGGGAGGCGGCGGATGGTATCAAACACGGCGCGACGCTGCACACGGGCGATTTCGCGCACCTGTGAGGGATTGTTGCGTCGCAGGTTCAGGGCGATAGTATGCCCCACGAATCCGCGCCACTCCCGCCACGCCAGCCGCGCGGGGGCGAGCTTGAGCAGCATATAGAGGCGGTTGCGGGCGGCATGATAGATAAAGAAAGGCGACCACTCCTTGCTGCTGCCCGCGTGGATGTGATGCACCAGCGCGGTCGGTACGTACCAAATCTGCCAGCCCGCCAGCCGTAGCCGCCACGCCAAGTCCATGTCCTCGTAGTACATGAAGTATGAAGGGTCAAAGTAGCCCACCTGCCGCAAGGCTTCGGTGCGTAGCAACACCCCCGCGCCGCAGAAGCCGAACACCTGCTCCTCCGCGTCGTACTGCCCCGTGTCCGGCTCATAACTCTGGCTGGTGCCCACCACTACTGCGCCTCTATCCCGCCCGCTGCCCTCGGCGAGTAGCAGCACGCCGGTATTCTGGATGGTGGGGGGGATGGGGGGGAGTAGGGAGGCAGGAACTTCGATGCGGAGGTCGCCCGCGGGCGGGTTCTCCACATCGAGCAGCACGCAGTCGCCGACACATACCTTCAGCCGCAACGGGCCAGCCGCCTCTGGGCGGGTGGGGTTGATGCCGATAAGCAAGGGGAGCGGCTTATCTGCGCTGACGAACGGCACATCGGCAACCGCATTGCCAGAAGTCCAACGATAGGCACTCTCTCCCTCGCCCTCCGGTCCATAGAAGCCGGGGCCGTATTCCACCCCGCTGAGGGTAGAGGCTGCCCCCCGCGCGGTATCGGGGCGGATATGGGTGACAATCACGCCGAGGTCGCGGCTATCCCCGCTGAGGCC
>JBBSEE010000310.1:0-4351 GCA_038239995.1 Chloroflexia bacterium
AAGACCTCCCACCGGATAGCATCTCGCCGGATGATGCAGCCACGATACTGCTCATCATTATCGCCATTGCCATCGTCGTGTTCATCCTGATGGTGTTCCTCGCCCGCGCTTACTTCCGCAACAAGGCCCGCCGCATCCAAGAGCAGCGCGAAGAAGAGGCGGAACGGACGCGCAGGCGTATCAAAGGTAATGGCAAGCATGACCTGCCGCACGACCGGCGTTAACTCCCAGTGCCTTGTCATGTAAACCCCCATTGTGCTACACTGCGATGGGGGTTTACTCATGAAACTGCTAGAAGAACTCTATTGGCGGCTCTTCGACTATAGTGACCGCTTCAATGATGAGGAGCTTAATATAATTATCCTCAGCGCGATGACCACGCTACTGATACTCTGCGCCCTGCTGGCCTGGCGGGTCGCCGCATTGGGGCATTTGATCGGCAGATGACTAGCTACCATTACGTAGCACAAGCTTAGATGAGGAAATAGAGCAGGCGGTCACGCGATTGCGTGGCCGCCTGTTTTTATGTGCCATAGAATATCAGCAAGAGGAGGAACAAAGTTATGTCTCGGACATTCGTGCCAGCGCAGCAAACCAGCCTCCTGGACCTTTTCGCCGCTCAGGAGCGGGAGAGGCAAAGTAAAGATCGCGAACTGGAAGAATCTCTGGTGATAAGTAGTCAGCTGGATAACGGCGTTTTTGCCTCAATACTCATACCCTGTCGGAGCCACGATCATAATGGAGAGGATTGGGTATGGCTGCGCGTCGAGGGGCAACAACGTGCGCTGGACGAAATCACCTGTGGAGGTATCATCGGGCCGCGCGCGGCAGGCAAGTTGACCGGAATCTTGGAGCAAGGCGAGGATACCGCGATCTGGGTCAAAGTTGACCTTCCCAAATACCCCTATCGCTACCCAGGCATCTACTGCTTCACTATCCATTGCCGCAAGTCCAATGTAGTGCGCCTTCGCGCCGTTCTTGATGGGCAGGCGAATGCTGATATGCCTTAACCTTGCCCCGCCTTGCTAGCATAAGATGCTTCATTGACTTCACGCGATATGTAGACACGAACTGTGGAAGCGGCGCAGCAGAGCCAGACACGGCGGTGCCGCCTCTAGAGCGCTGCTGCCCAAGCTTAATCCAGCCTAGAGCAAGAGGCAGGCAGCACCAGCAAGAGGAGCGCCGACCGATGGATGCTATGATGGCAGCACGTCACCCAACCCTCTGTTCCTGTTCTGATTGTGCAGAGGCGCTCAAGCAGATACTGGAAGACGCTACCTGGCCTGTGCTATGGCAGCAGGTGGATCGGAAAAGGCTATGTGCCATCGTGGAGCGCGACGGCTATTCCCCGCTGCTCTTCCTGGAAATCGCTGACCGCATTGCTCAGCTGCAGTTGGGGCGCGGCGAGAGCGCCCAGGTAGCCGGTAAGCGAATACTGCATAGGCTGGCCGCCTACTCTCAGGGCGATTGCGGTCGTATTGCCGCGCAGCTGATAGCCAAAACCATTGTGCTGATGCGCGGCTGGCTCTCTCCTTCGCCCGGGGTATGGGTAAGGCATCTGCCAGCGGCGGCGGTGAGGTGTTGGTGGGGGAGCGGTGATGTCTGGCGGTGGAGTGTTGCACTCAGAGACAGGCCACGTAGCGCAGTTGCCGGGCAGCGCGAGAGCGAGATAGCGAGTAGCGGGGCAAGCCTGGTTGCAGCAATTGCCCAAGCCAATCGCTTCCTGGTGGCGGCTGGCTTGGCCCCCTGGGTCGAACTCGTCTGCGCCCGAATGGAAGCGAGGCAGCCAGGACTCAAGGTGCAGGTCTTCGGTGCGCCAATCGTGAGCGGTAGGCACATTCACTATACCCTCAAGCTGACCGCCCCGGCTAACCAGAGCATTGCCGAAGAAGTGACCGAGCTGGTTCGATGTAACTACTCCAACATCACGGACATCGCGACCATCAGCTGGCGCGAGGATGATCTGATGCGAGGTGAACTTTACACCAATTACTGCACCTTGATTGAGCCGGAAAGCGAGTATCCCTGCTTCGTACCTGACCAATAAAACCCCACCACATCGGGACCTAGGTGTTGATACCCATTGACTACATTCAGCAATATCCCGCCCACGCCGCTCGAGTAGGTGATCAGGCCAGCAGCAAGCGGGAACGACTCCGCTTGCCAGCGCTGGCCCAGCCAGGAAGGGGTAGGATGGTACATTAGCCCCATTAAAGAAGCGGAGGTGCCTGGTGGAGCAGACAATGGATTGCCAAGCGCGGGCGCGGGCAATGCGCCGTGAGCGTGAGAGGGCGGGTGGCCCTCAACTGAACGCAGCGCAGAAGCAACAACTAGTTATACGGCAGAAAGGCCGCTGCCACTACTGCAAGACGGGCCTGGCCAACTGCCAGATTCACTATGACCACAAGACCCCCTTGTTCAGAGGTGGAGATAACGGCCCCGGCAACATTTGCGCTGCCTGCAAGGATTGTAATCTGCATAAAGGCCGGTGGTTGAACGAGGCTGAGTTCAAGCGCTGGCTGCGCGACTGCGCGACGGCTCCTGATGGGTACTGGGTCTGTCGTCATCCTAAACATAAGAAATATGTCGGCACCAAGTTCGTGCCGATTGCTCAGTTCAATAAAGGGGATAGCTGGTGCAAGCAGTGCCGCGCCAGCTATGGTCACCAGTACTGGACTCAGCACGGCGAACGCATCAACGCGGAACGGCGCGACCGCTACGATACCGATCACCAGTACCGCGAAGCGGAGAAGGCCCGCGCCCGCGAGGCGCACGCCAATAATGCCACTCGCATCAATGCGGCAAGGCGAGCGCGGTACGATACCGACCCCAAGTATCGCGCTCAGGCACTTGCCCGCGCCCAGGCGGGGCAGGAGCGCCGGAAGGTGGCGAAGCTTACGCCGGTGGGGTCAGCACAAGGGGAGGCCGGGTTGCTGCTGGTGTTCGCAACCCGGCACGGTGGGGCGGTCACATCAGATCAGAGGCGGGAGCAACTGGCGCAGGCCGCCTGAGTAGCATGATTGTTTCGTGATTGAAGCTAGCCAAAGGAGGCGCAGTGATGAGCTATGGAATAGAGCAGGAGGGGAGTATGTTCCTCATACCCCGCGACAACCCGCCGCAGCCGTACACCCAGCCGCTGGCTGTGGATAACATGACCACTCTCACTGCGCTGCTCGCCACCGCATGGAACGCTGGCGTAGGGGCGATGTGGTCGCTACTCCCAGAGGTTCATAGCGAACTCCAGGAGGCAGTGCGGTCGGGAGATCCTTACCAACTCGCCAGCGTAATGGGCTGGGAGATGGAGCGCGACCACCAAAGCCTCGACATCATCGGCATCAAGCTGAACAAAGACCACTGGAGTAGCGGGCGCTGGATATCTGCCCTGGAAGCAATGGCCCCGCTCGTTGCGGATGGCTCCTTCGTTGCCCTGAGCGGGGAGGATGGCTGGAGTTTGAGGATAGAGTTCTATGCGGGCCGTTCACGGCGAGTGGAGCTGGTCGGCTCAAATCAATTCCCCAGCTTTAGCAGGGAGCTGCGTGCCGGAGAGTTCTTTGTATACCACTGCGTCAACCCCCTGCAGATGGTCGTGCCAAACGCCGATTACTGGCGCAAAAACTGGGCGACTGACCTGTATCGCCTGGTCGCCAAAGTCAGCGCTGAGGACCCTGAAGGGGCGTGGCAGGTTACCCAACACATTGACCAGGATTGGTGGGGGAACCCTGCCGTCGAGCCGCTCACTCAAACTCAGGTGCGCTCCAGCGCCGTCGGGGACGTAATCGTCACGACCGGCGGCCAGTGCTATATGGCCATGATGCAGGACTGGCTTAAGTTGTAGCCAAGGCTGCTGAGACACCAAAATACCAGAGCAATTTATCGCCGATCTAGTGCAAATTAGCGCGAATGGTGATATAATCGGGGTGTAACCTTGGAAAGGAGCAAGCCAGCATCCTAAACATGACGCAGTCCAATTACCGCTACTCGCGCTGGCCCGGGAACAAGCAATTGACTACAATCACAGACGAAATCGCTCAAATCCTGGGCGCAAAGGTGAAGGTAGCGAGAAACCGTCCTGACCAGGTGGGGGAACAGGATAGTGAGAGTGATGCCCGCATATTTGAAGAACGTAAGCGCGACATTTCGACCATTGCCCGCAGTGAAGCAAGCAGACAGGCGGTCGAGGGCTTGCGTCTGGTTGGGATCGAGCCGGACTATCAGCCCGAGATCGAGATAAACAACCCACCTTGCTATGGCAATCCGCCGGAGCTCGCTGGCGACGGCGCAGCGCTCCGCGACCGTGCAGAACGCTTCGCCCGCTTGATCGTCGGTGCTGATGCCGCCTACTATGATGGTA
>JBBSEE010000311.1:0-4347 GCA_038239995.1 Chloroflexia bacterium
GATGACAATCACGTTCAGCACATCACCGCTGATGCCGAACAGCTTGGCTAGCACCACTGCCAGCAGGGGGGCAACCAGCAGCTTGATGGCGTTGAGGGTGAGCAGCGGTTGTACCCAGCGACGCACATCCTTCCACACAATGGTCAGGCCGAGGGCGAGGAAGATGAGCGGCGCGTTCAGCACGCTGAGGTTGCCCAGAAAGTCCGTCACCCCTTTGGGTATATCGTCGGTGTAGAACAGCAAGCCGATAATCAGCCAGATAAAAGGGGCGGATTTGGGGATAGCCAGCAGGTTGCGCCAGCCGAACCGCTTGCCCTCCTCGGTTTCGCCGTAGAACGAGGCGACCAGCACGGCGATAGTTACCAGCGGGATGAGAGTGCCGATTTCGCTGTAGAATAGGGCGGCCAATAGGGGCGGGCCGCTATTGGGGTGGTCCTTGGGGTAGATACCCTGCACAATCGGCAGAGCCACGAACGCGGTGCTGCCGAACATGGTGATGAGGATGAACGCCCCCTCGGTGCGGCGGGGCAGGTGCAGCCATGTGCGCGAGATGATGAAGGCAAGGCTGGCACTGATGGCAATCACAATCAACGCGATGACCGTGACCTTCAGTTCGTTCCAGCCGATATTCGCTCCATTGTCCCGCGCTTGACGCACCGCCATGAACACGGTGGCGGGGAGGGTGACATTGATGACGAGGGCATTGAGGGCGGGGGCGAGTACGGGCGGCAGTATCTGGGCACTCCGCAGGGCCGCGCCGATTGCTACCAGCGCGATTAGCTGCACAAATCTAGGCAGTAGCTGCTCCATAATCGGCCCGGCTCCCCCAACAAGGCGAGCGCGACGCGCAGCACCTCGTTGCCCACCGCGGCAATCGGCAGGGTGCCGTCCACCGTCACGATGTTCATCCCCGCCGCCCGCCCCTCGGCGATGGCGGTCTGGTAGTTCTGCCAGATGCGCTCCAGCTTGTCTCGCTGCTCGTACAGTTCGCGGCCAATCCGCCCTCGCGCAATCCGCTCCAACGCCACCTCTGGTGGCACGTTGAGGAAGATGGTCAAATCGGCGGGGCGGGCTTGACTGTTGACCGCGCGTATCCAACCCATTTCGCTGGCTAGCCCCTGATAGGCGAGGCTGCTGAACACGTAGCGGTCGCATATTACCTGCATCCCGGCCCTGAGCTTGGGCAGGATGTCGTTGGCAAGGTGGTCGAGGCGGTCAGCGGCATAGAGCAGGGCGAGGGTCTTGCCCTCTAGCGGTTCGCGAGGGGCATGGTCATCATCGGCGGCGTAGGTGAGACGACGGGTGAGGGCAAGGCGGATAATCGCCCCCGCTGGCCCTTCGCTGGGCTGTTTGGTGGCATAGGCGGAGTAGCCCGCGCGACTGAGTGCGTCGCGCAGCATCCGAGTCTGGGTGGTGTTGCCTGCCCCATCCAGCCCTTCGATAACGATGAGATGACCGTTGTCCATTGTGGATTTTAGATTTTGGCTTGGTGTACTGTGATGGTCGTGGCGGACGGGGGCACGAATATTGCCGCCCCCGCTTGCTGAGGCGCATTATATACGTTGCCGATAGTTACGTCAAGTGGAGGCAGCGATTTGACAAAACTAGAACAAATGTGTTATAATAAGTATTCTAAGAAGCCAAATCAGAACGATACCAGAACAAAACAGGCCAAAGTGTGAAAGAAAAGGAGAAACTGACCATGTGCGGACGATACACTTTGAAGGTAGACAAGCGACAGTTGGTGGCCCGCTTCGAGGTGCCAGCCCCCAACGTCACCGTGGAAGTTGCCCCCCACTACAACATCGCCCCTAGCCAGCTAAACCCGGTGGTGCTGGGCGGTGAGCAACGCCATATCGAGGTGATGCAGTGGGGTTTGATACCCTCGTGGTCGAAGGAGCCGAAGACTAACTACTCCACCATCAACGCGCGGGCGGAGAAGATTGAGAGTTCGTCGGTCTACCGTCGTCCCTTGCAGCGGCAGCGTTGCCTCGTACCGGCCAGTGGCTTCTACGAATGGCAGCCGATTGCGGGCAAGAGCGGTAAGGGGTCGAAGCAGCCAGTCTATTTCCGCCTGCGCGATGGGGAGGACGGCGACCTGTTCGCCTTCGCCGGGCTGTATGACATTTGGCATGGGTCGGATGGCAGCGAACTGCATACCTACACCATCATCACCACCGAGGCGAACGACCTAGCCAAACCCATCCACGAGCGGATGCCGGTCATCCTGCGGCGCGAGGATGAGGCCCGCTGGCTCGACCCCGAACTGAGCGACGCGGCCAAGCTGCTCCCCATGCTGCAACCCTACCCCGCCGACCTGATGGTTGCCTACCCCGTCTCTCTGGCGGTGAACAGCCCCGCCTTCGATAGTGCGGAGTTGATTGCACCGATACATTAAAGTTATACCAATTACGTTTGGTGGTGATGTAAATTGGGCCGGGGCGAGCGCAGCCCGCCCCTACGTAAATACACCCTTGGCCCGACGAATTGGTATTAACTAGGAGTTACGCAGTTGAGCAGGGCGGGCCGCCGCCCGCCCCTACCTAATTAGACGTGGATGACCGCCACCTCTGCGTAACTCCTATTTTATCTCAGTACGTTATCTGCTGGCCGTTGGGCAACACCTCTATCCACATGTTGCCGCGATTGAATTGCATCTCCGCCCCGTTGCTGTCGTAGAAACGCAATGGGGCCGCGTCGCTATCCTTCTGCCAGCGGCCCGCCAGTACGGTGCCGTCCACCGCGAACAGCGCATCCCCGCCACCCACGGTCCCCACCTCGATGCGCCCCTTCTCGTCGCCAATTATGTCAGCGCGGGTGGTGAAGAGGATAATCACGTTCTTCGCGCTCAGTTGCTGGCCGGTGATGCGGTCGTAGTGAGCCTGTCCCCACATGGTACGCAGATAGTTGTTGCCCGCCGCGTTGTAGCTCCATACCACGTCCGAGCGGCTGATGGTACCGAAGTCGAAGCTGATGCGGGGGTGGTCGGGACGGGGCTGGTCGGGCTTGTGCAGCAGGCGATTATCCGCATAGTCGCCCGCGCTCATCCCCTGCGCTGCTGCCCACTGCTCCATGCTCGCGGAACTGATGTACAAATTGTGAGGCATCAGGCGGTCACTGCTGCGCCAACTGGGGCCGTCTACCAGCAAGTCGGTGTTGTCCACTGCACTGAGGGTGGGTAGAGTATTCAACGCCCCCGGACTGCCACCCGCGTGGACGTAGATAGGGTGGTAGGGCAAGGCCCAATTCACATAGTATATCCTCGCGCTGCGGACTGGGCCAATCTCGTCCGCCGCTGGGCTGGCCGCATCGAACACCGCCATGAAGCGAGTAATACCACCCTCGGCCAACGCCTCGTAGACTACCGCCGCCTTGTCCAAGCCCGATTGGGGGACGGCATCAGGGTGATTGTCTATCATCACGATGATGGGGCGCAACTGGGTGCGGGCGCGGGCCACCGGCAGGCCGGTAAGGGGGTCGTCGGGCATCGCCGGGGTGGGGCGGGGTGGCGGGGTGGGCGTGTCGCTGGGCGGCGGGGTGGCGGTGGGCAGGTAGATGACCGCTTCGGTGGGCGGCGCGGCTGGCGATGGGGCGGCGGTCGCTGCTGGTCTAGTCGCGGTCGCGGATGGGGGCGATGGTGGGGCGGATTGGCTATTCTCGGATACGGTGCTGATGCTCCCCTCGCTGACGGTCGCTCCACCCGCTGGGGCGGTGATAACGATGGCATGGGCAGTGGTGGCGAACGCTTGCCATCCGAACCAAATCGCCGCCCCACCCACCACCAGCACGCTGACCAGCAGCAGCGCGACGCTGGCCGGGCTTAGTGGCCCCACCGCTGCCCTCTGCTGCTCTATCCCCTTGCTGCGCCGCTCTGGTGTCAAGCCTTGTCTCCGTGATTGCGTGATGATTGCCTTGATTGTATAATAAACTTGACATAAGTGCAAGGGGCGTGGACTAGACATAACTTGACAGAACGCCCCCAGCGGCCTACAATATATCTACCATGAGCGATGAACCCACCCCCCACCCATCAGCCACTCCTAGCCTCGGCGCGGCGATTGCCGCGTTCAAGGATAGCCTCAGCGCGAAGTCGCCACGCACCCTTGCCACCTACGCGACTGGGCTCGGCCAACTATGCGAGTACGTCACCACCGTGCTGAAGCTGAAGCCGGAGCAGATGCCCACCGATAGCCTACCGGAGAGCCTGCTGGAAGACTTCTTCAACTGGCTGACCCTAGAGCGAGGCCGCGAGGCGCGGATTACGGTCAACACCTACATCGCCGCCGCCCGCGCTTTCTGCCGCTTCCTCGACCGTCGCCGCTGGCTGCCCGCTGGCACTTCTTTTGA
>JBBSEE010000312.1:0-4346 GCA_038239995.1 Chloroflexia bacterium
GAGTATCGGCACGCCCAGCACCAGCAACGCAGTCGCCAATTTAGCCCCGCCGATAAAGCTCATCACCGCGAGGCAGTAGCCGAGGAACATCGCCCCGCCGTCGCCCATGAAGATGCGGGCGGGGTTGAAGTTGTGGGGCAGGAAACCGGCCATCGCCGCCACCAAGATGAGGGGGAGGAAGGCAATCGTCACTTGCCCCAACTGGAAGGTGCGAAGGAACAATATCAGCCCCGAAATCAGGGTAATCCCCGCCGCCAGCCCATCCAACCCATCCACAAAGTTCATCAGGTTGGTCATCCCCACCACCCAGACGAAGGTGAGGATGATGGCGAGGGGCAGGGCAATCTCCACCGTGTTGCCATTGATAATCGTGAGCGGCAGCATCGCGGTGAGCGGGCCGACTAGTTGGGGGGGCAGGTTGAAGTCGCCGATAAGGATGCCATAGGAGTGGGCGTTGTCCGCGCTGAACAGGCGGGGGAGGATGACGACGGCGGCAGCGGCGAATTGCAGTAGCAGGCGCGGCAGGGCAGGCAGGGGGCTGAGGTCGTCGCGCAGGCCGACGAGGAAGACTATCGTCGTCCCCAACATCATCAGGGCCACGCGCCAGCCCTCCTGTGCCCCCGCCGCCGCCCCCAGCGCGTTATCCGCGCGGCCAATCGGCAGCACGAAGGTGAGGACGAGGCCGAGCATCACCGCCACGTAGATGGCGATACCGCCCAAGCGGGGGGTGGGGCTGGTATGCACCCGCCGCGCGTCGCCGGGCATATCCAGCATCCGCCGCGCCCGCGCCCAGCGGTTGACCAGCGGGGTGAGCAAGTAGGCGCAAGCCAGCGTCGCCACCCCGATGATGACCATGTAGATGTAAACCGCTGTCACCCGCTTTCGCCTCCCCCATTATCCTGCAACGGCATTATAACATAGCGGGCGCAAGGTTCACCCTTGCTGATTTGGCTAAACCGCCCGCTTTAGCGTATAATAGGCGGCAACCAACCTCAGCTTAGGAGCGGCAGAGTAGATGGCGAAGCGGGAACGAACGCAGCGGCAGCGCGGTCAGCGGGCTACACCGACTAAGGTGCTGGTCAGCCCACCCCCGCCGCCCCAAGCGCAAGCAGCAGCTAGTAAGCCCCATGTGGGTAGGGGCAATCTATTCGACATCATCAGCCCGGCGGGCGGGGCTAGCGGGGTAGAGAAGGTCATCTACGCGATGCTCATCTTCGTGCCCATCGCCTTCATCATCGGCTTCACCGGCATCGGGGGCGGCACCTTCGAGTTCCTCATCAGCGCGTTGGCAATCATCCCCATGGCCAAGCTGCTGGGCACCGCCACCGAGGAGCTAGCCTTGCGGCTGGGCAGCGGGATTGGCGCGTTGCTCAACGCCACCTTCGGCAACGCCACCGAACTGATTATCGCCGTCATTGCCCTGCTCAATGGTCTAACCGAGGTGGTCAAGGCCAGCATTACCGGCGCGATTATCGCCAACCTGCTGTTCGGCCTCGGCCTGTCGATCGTGCTGGGCGGACTGCGGCGTGAGAAGCAGAGCTTCAACCCCGTCGGCATCAGCGCGAGTAGCAGCCAAATGGCGGTTGCCACTATCGGACTTGTCATCCCCGCGGTGTTCTACTACACCATTCCTGCTCCGCACCGTAGCGACGTACTCATCGAAGACCTCAGCCTCGGTGTGGCGGGGGTGCTGTTTGTCGCCTACCTTGCTCAACTGCTGTTCACCCTCCGTACCCACCCTCATCTCTATAGCGAGGAGGCCGCCGCCGAACTTGACACCAACGAGGCGTGGACCATACGCAAGTCGCTGATTGTGCTACTTGCCAGCACCGTGATTATCGCCTTCCTCAGCGAGTTCCTCGTCAATGGGGTCGAGTACCTGACCACCACGCTGGGCTGGACCGAACTGTTCGTCGGGGTCATCCTCATCGCCATTCTGGGCGGCGCGGCGGAGAGCATGACCGCGATTACCGCGGCGATGAAGAACAAGATGAACCTGACGATGGGTGTCACCCTCGGCAGCAGCACCCAAATCGCCTTGTTCGTCGCCCCCGTGCTGGTGTTCGTCGGCTTCTTCGTAGGGGGCAAGAGCGAGCTAACCCTACTGTTCCAGCCGTTCGAGATTGCCTCGCTCTTCTTCGCGGTGCTAATCGTAGACCGCATTGCCCGCGATGGTGAGAGCAATTGGTTCGAGGGGGTGCAACTGCTGGCGGTGTACGCTATCCTTGCGGTCGCCTTCTTCTTGCACCCATAAGGGGTAACATTTGAGCGCAACAAGCTATACTGAACCTACCCTCCTCGCGGGCGTGCAAGGCACCCTGTTCATCGTGGGCGGGCATGAGGACAAAGTGGGGCCGATGACCATTCTGCGCCGCTTCGTGGACGCGGCGGGCGGGGCGGCGGCGCGTATCGTCACGATTACCACCGCCAGCACCATACCACAGGTGATGGCCGACACCTACGCGCAAGTGTTCAAGGCGTTGGGAGTGGCGAGCTTCACCGCCCTGAACGTGGATACCCGCGCCGCGGCCAACGACCCCAGCGTGCTGGCCGCCTGCGCTAATGCTACCGGCATCCTGCTAAGTGGCGGCGACCAAGTGCGGCTCACCGTCACGTTGGGCGGCAGCCAACTTGAGGCGGCGGTGAAGCAACGCTATATCGCGGGCGCGGCAGTGGCAGGCACCAGCGCAGGGGCAGCGGCATTGGGCGAGACGGTCATCCTCGGCGGGGGGGCCACTTTTGAGGTGGAACGCGAACCGATTTCGCTCGGCCCCGGCCTCGACCTGATTAACAATATCCTGATTGACCAGCACTTCGACCAGCGGCTGCGTATCTATCGGCTAGTCAGCGTGCTGGCCCTCAATCCGGGGATGCTGGCGATGGGGGTGGACGAGGATACCGCGATGGTGGTCACGCCGGACGGAGGTGGCGAAGTGGTGGGCAGCGCGGCGGTAACGATTGTGGATGGGCGCAATATCGGCTACACCGACCTGCCCAACGTGCGCCGTGGTGACCCAATTTCGATTACCGGCCTGACCCTGCACATCCTCACCCACGGCCACCAGTTCGACCTGAACACCCGCACCCCGATTATCCCGGCGCACGGATGAGTAGCGCGTTAACTCCCCTCCCATCGGGAGGGGCTGGGGGTGGGTGACTGGGGCTTCGCGCTCCCACCCCCCACCCTGCGCGGCGGGAGGGGAGATAGATACGCGCCCAAAGTGGCAAGCGACACACGTTCGGTTGAAGAGAGGAAAGAGAGTTGGAGACCAAGATAGACGTAGAGGAGTTGTTGCGGGCGAGTGGGGCTATCCAAGAAGGCCACTTCCTGCTTACCAGCGGCCTGCACAGCAACCGTTACCTAGAGAAGTTCGCGGTGCTGCAATACCCGCGCTACACCGACTTGCTCTGCGGGGCGATTGCCGAGCATTACAAGGCGGCCAACGTCAGCGTGGTAGCGGGGCCGACGGTGGGCGGGGTATTGCTCTCCTACGCCACCGCGCGGGTGCTGGGCGATAAGGTGCGGAGCATCTTCGCGGAGCGGGCCAATGGCGATGAGCTAGCCAAGATGGGCGAACGGGTGTTTCGGCGTGGCTTCGTGATCAGCCCCGGCGAACGGGTGCTAGTCGTGGACGACATCCTCACCACCGGCCTCAGCCTGCGCGAGGTGCTGGCCGCCGTCGAGCGGCTGGATGGGCAAATCGTGGGCATTGGGGTAATCGTAGACCGCAGCCAGACCCGCGCCGACTTCGGCTACCCGCTCTACGCCCTTGCCCATATGGACATCCCCACATGGCGGGCGGACGAGTGCCCCTTCTGTATGCGGGGGATACCGCTGGTCAAGCCGGGGAGTAGTTGAATTATGAATAGTTCGCAAGCTGCTACATACATATTCAAACTCCGTAGGAACATCCATCTGGAAGGAGATCTAACGCTGGCGGAGATGGAGCTTCGCTCTTTCTTTAGTGAAGGTATCTGCTCTGTATCCGATATAGATAGCCTGCTCCGTAATGTGGTAGGCTTGTCAGAGCTAGAAGGTGTGATCGCACCCACTGCTTTCCTCAGACGGAATGGGACACAAGCGTATAGCACCCATGGTCCTCTCAGCCTACTCCCTGCTTTGGTTAGACAGGTGTCGTTCATTCAACATATCTACTGCCTAACCATAGATAGTATTGAGGCAAGTGAGTTTCTTGATGAGATAGCCGATGAGCTAGGTTCAGTAATCAACTGGCAGCTAGCCGATGGAAACCTTGTTGTCCAAGCCGTGCCACATTATGCAGTGTCAGAGTTGGCCGATGTAATTACGGCAAAATCAGCTTATGTTGCTGAGGTTAAAAGTAATC
>JBBSEE010000313.1:0-4344 GCA_038239995.1 Chloroflexia bacterium
CACCCACCCCCACCCCCAACCCGGGGGAGGGGAGTAGGCAATCTTCATTCTACATTCTATAAGGGATGAGGCGACATGGATAAAGAGTTCAGCACCGCACGAAACTTCGTCTTTACCGGCGCGTTGTGGGTGATTATTGGTGGGCTAGTGGGGCTGATTGCCGCGATAGAGATGGCCGCCCCCAACTTCCTCGCCGGTATCTCCTTCTTCGAGTTCGGTCGCCTGCGCCCCATCCACGTGAACGTGATGTTCTTCCTATGGGTGAGCAGCATCTGGCTGGGGGCGTTCAGCTACATCGTGCCCAAGCTCTGCGGCGTACCCCTGCATAGCGAACGACTGGGCAACATCTCGGTCATCCTCTGGAACGGCATCGGCATCGCCGCCTTCTTCACCCTCATCAACGGCTTGACTCAGGGGCGCGAGTATGCGGAGTTGATTTGGCCCATTGATATATTGGTCGAAGTAGTGCTGTTGATGAACTGCTACAACATCGCCCGCACCATATTGGCCCGCAAGGAGAAGAAGCTCTACGTCAGCATCTGGTACGCCCAAGCCGCGCTGATACTGCTCCCCCTCGTGTATGCGATTGGCAACGTGATATGGAGTCCGGGCAGCTTCAGCGGCTTCCCGGTCGGCCCTAGCGGCAGCCTCGACGGTATCCGCGACTCGATTTGGAACTGGTTCTACGGCCACAACGTACTGGGCCTGTGGTTCACCATCGGCGGGGTTTCGATGTGCTACTACTTCATCCCCCTGATTATCCGTTCGCCGCTGTATAGCCACACCCTGTCGCTGATTGGCTTCTGGGGCATCATCTTCTTCTACACCATGGTCGGCCACCACCACCTGTTGCAGACCCCCACCCCCGGCTATCTCAAGGCGGTGGCGACGATTGGCAGCATGGGTCTGTTCGTGCCGGTGTTCACCTTCCTCGGCAATATGTGGATGACAATGCGGGGCAACTGGGGCAAGATATATGAGAGCATCCCCCTTAAGTTCCTGATCGTGGGCACGGTATTCTACTTCGTCACTTGTGTGCAAGGGCCGTTCCAGTCGGTGCAGAGCTTCAACCGCCTCGTCCACTTTAGCTGGTGGATAGTCGGCCACGCCCACCTAGCGATGCTGGGGACGATGAGCTTCTGGGCGATGGGGGGGATATACTACATGGTGCCGGTGATACTGCGGCGGCGGATGTGGAGTCCCGCGTTGGGCGAAGCCCAGTTCTGGTTGGTCACGCTCGGCTTCCTGATTATGATGCTCACCTTGCAGATTGGCGGGCTGGTACAAGGGGCGGCATGGATGGATGGGCAGACCGTATACGAGGCGTTGCCCTCGCTCAGGCCCTACGCAATTGGCCGCGCGATTAGCGGTGGTCTGCTGTTCGCGGGCTTCTGCCTCCAATTCTACAATGTGTACAAGACGATGCGCGTCGGTGAGCCGATTCGGGCCAGCAATGCGTCAGCGGCGGCAGAGATGCCCGCGTAGCTCGGACAAGAGGAAAGAGACCAATGGCTGCAATCCGCGACAAAGCTAGAGGCATAAAAGAACCCGCCGATGGGCAGGGCAACATTGTCAGCGACATCCAAGACAATGTGGGCAAGGGGATGAAAGAGGCGGTCGAAGGGATTAAACGCCGCCGCTTCATCCTGCGAATGGACTACCCCACCGTGTTCTTCGGCACGATTATCGTGTTCCTCGGCGTGGTGTTCGTGGTGGTGGCAATGCCGGGTCTAACCTTCAAGGTTGACCCCTCGCCCGATGCCCGCCCGCTCACCGCGCAGCAGGAGCATGGTCGCTCTATCTACGCCAGCAATGGCTGCTGGTATTGCCACAGCCAATATATCCGTCCGCAGGACTGGACTGGGGTCAAGTCGTTCGAGACGCTGGGGCGGGTGGCCCAAGCGGGCGACTTCGCCTACCAGACTACGATGCTGCTGGGCAGCGAACGCACCGGCCCCGACCTGTCGCAAGAGGCCGGGGCGCACTCCGACGATTGGCAAATCGCCCACTTTACCAACCCGCGTTATACCAGTATGAAGTCTATTATGCCCTCGTTCAGCTTCTTCACCCCTGACGAGATGAACGACACCATCGCCTACGTGCAAAGCCTAGGCGGCAAGCCGGGGGTGTCGCGGGCACAGAAGCAACGCGATGTCAAGTCGGCGGTACTATCTATTCGCGCACAGGGTGAGCCGACCCGCACCCTGCAAATCCAGAGTATGTACAACCCCACGTGGGCGAATGTGACCAACCCGATGCCCGCCAGCCCTCGTTCGCTAGCGCATGGCAAGTACGTGTTCGTCACCAACTGCGTCGGTTGTCATGGGGTCAAGGGCGACGGCAAAGGCCCGGCGGCAGTATATCTGCAACCCCAGCCCTTCAACTTCACCACCGCGCAACAGCAGTCCATCCTCAGCGATGGGCAGATGTATCACGCTATCCTGCTCGGTCAGGAAGGCACCGCCATGCCCGCATGGGGCGACATCCTTACCGTGAACGACATCTGGGACTTGACCAACTTCCTCCGCACCATCCCCGGCGGTGGGCTGGACTCCGACCCCACCTACGAGATGTGGAAGGCCACCGAAGACGCGGTCGCGGCCAACCCCCAAGACCCGACCAAGAACCCCTTCCAGAAGCAATTTGAGAAGGTGAACGAGGGCAGCTTCTACAACGGCAACTGTGTTGGCCCGGCCTTCAACCCTACCCCGACCGCCCAGAGTAGCGGCTGCCTCGACCCCAACGTGATGACCAACACCACCACGATAAACACCGGCGAGTATCCCGCCAACAACGGGGTGGGCGGCGGTGGCCCCACCCCGACACCGTGACGGCAATGATGAATGGGTAATAGGAAGGTTAGCGATATGCAACTGAAGCGGATATTGAGGGCGGGATGGTTGGCCGTGGCCGCCACGCTGGTCGCCTCGCCCGCCTACGCCCACGACGCGGTGGCGGGGGAGGAGCTATCGGGGGCCATCGAGATACTGATTGTTTCGATGGTGCTACTCTGCGGCGGGCTAATCGTCTGCTTCTGGGCATGGCGCAAGGGCCAATTTACCGACATCGAGGAGCCGAAGTACACGATGCTGAAGTCGGAGAGCGAATCCGACTACACCTACATCGAAACGCCGGACCCCGATGAGCCAGCCCTGCCCGCCACCCCCTATCGTAGCGTAGAAGCGTCGCAGGCACAAGGCTAATTCGTTTACTAGGTATAAGGGGACGAACATGGATAGATTGCAACCATGGGAGATGAACTGGGGACAGGAAGCGATCCAATGGGGCTTCATTATCGCCCTGTTCGTGCTAATCTGGTTCGCGGTGGGGGCGTTGCGCTATCGCAAGAACACCGCCAATCAGCTAGGCCGCAACGTGGAGGACTTTGCGGGGCAGACGCAGGAGGCGAACGGGCCAATCCCTATCTTCTTGCTGCTCACCTACATCGTGGTATTCGTCGCCTTGACCCTCTACGCCACTATCTACTTCTTCACTGGCTACAACTATTAGGAGCGCAGCGCGATGATGAACGAACCGACCCCCCGCCAACAGAATAAATTGCAGGCGGCCAAGCAGGAGCGCACCCTCGCGGTTTACGGCGAAGCGGCCCACGCCGAGCCGCTCTACGGCCTCGCCCCTATCGAAGGGGGGGCGAACGAAGCACCAATGGAGGAGGGGGCCGAGGACTCTGCCGACCCCAGCAACTATGGCTTCAATTTGATGACCGTCATCCTGCTCAGTATGGCGATTGGGATAATGTCGCTGGGCATCATCTTGTACTGGAGTCACGGCGGCCATGACTACATCAGCGCGATTATCAGCCAATTCTTCGGCAACTAACAGGAGCGACCGCTAAGATGGCCTTTGTACGCACTACCACTTTTATCGTCCCCGCCGCCCGCAAAGAGGAGATGCAGCCGGGCCACAACCTGTACCTCGCCTCGGTGCATGGGGCCAAGATTGTGGCCCAGAACACCGATGGGTTTCATCGCGGTGGGGTGTGGGCCAGCCAGCTAGAGAATGGCGACCTCAAGGTGGTGCTGTATATGCAGTTCTACGACCTGCCCGATGTGCAGAACTATGCCAACGCCCCCATGGTGCGCGACTTCGAGAGCCAGCTTGATGAGATGCTCAGTCCGCCGATTATCGAAATCTACGAGACGCTAACCTAAGCGCACTACTCCAAAAGAGCCCCCAGCGGGGGTTGGGGGAGAAATATTGAAGCGTGAACCATGTTTATCGCCACCATCGTTTCTCATTCTGCCCCATCCTGCTTCCGACCAGCATTACCGTAGGTCAACATCTCTCCCCCAACCCCCGCTGGGGGCTTTAGTTTTCTTCGGG
>JBBSEE010000314.1:0-4340 GCA_038239995.1 Chloroflexia bacterium
GACGCGGGTGGCCTCCGCGTTGCACTCGGCGCAGCGGATGGTGATTTCGTCTATCCAGGGGCGGTGCAACTCGCGTAGTGTGTCTACCTTTTCTGGCTGCACCGCCCGCTCCCGCAACTCCGCCTTGCTGCCGATGTAGGTGAAGTGGTCGGACTCGCACTTGTAGAAGGGCAGGGGCAAGCCCCAGTATCGCTTGCGGCTGATGCACCAGTCGCGCATACTGTCCAGCCAGCCCTGCATCCGCTTACCGCTGGCCTCCGGTATCCAACGCACCTTGTCTGCCGCCGCCTTCATCAGCGGGCGGATGCCGCCGTCCTGCGGCTTGCTGCCACCATCCGCGCTGATGAACCACTCGTTGACCACGCGGAAGACCAAATCCTCGCCGCACCGCCAGCAGACCGGATAGCGGTGGGTGTAATCTTCGATTTTGTAGACGTAGGCCTTGGCGGTAAGGTCGCGGAAGATTTCATTGGTCACTTCGCGCACGAACTTGCCGCTGTACTCGCCGAAACCCTTGTAGTAATATCCCGCTTCATCTATGGGGGTGATGACGCTGAGGCCATACTGCTGGCTGAGGCCGAAGTCCTCCGCGCCGCAGCCGGGGGCGATGTGTACCACCCCCATACCCTCCTCGTCGCTGACCTCATTCCATGCGATCACCTTGTGGACCACGCCCTGCTGCACCTCTAGCTCGTCGAAGGGGCCGTGATATTCCAAGCCGACCAGTGCGCTGCCCTTGACCACCCCGTCAACCTCATAGCCGCCCTTCAACCGCTTGAAGCTGCCAGTAGAGCAGTAGTACACCTTACCATCCTGCAAGACGCGGGCATACTCTAGCTCAGGATGCACCGCCAGCGCGGTGTTGCTGGATAGCGTCCACGGCGTGGTGGTCCAGACCAGCATATACTCATTCTCGCGGCCCACCAGCGGCAGCTTCAGGTAGATGCTGCGGTGGGTGACTTCGCGGTAGGCATCGGCCAGTTCGTGCTGCGCGAGGCTAGTGCCGCAACGGATGCACCACGGCATACTCAGCGACCCTTGATACAGCCAGCCGCGCTCCTGCACCTGCTTGAGGAAGTGCCAGATGTACTCGATGTTGGTGTCGCTCATCGTGTAGTAGCTGTTGTCCCAGTGCATCCATTGGCCGAGGCGGATGGATTGCTGGGAGATTTTCTCGCTGAACTTCAGCACGCGGGCGCGGCACTGCTCGGCGAACTTGTCCAGCCCATAAGCCTCGATTTCGCGCTTGCTGTTGAAGCCCAATGCCTTCTCCACCTCGACCTCCAGCCACAGCCCCTGACAATCGAAGCCGTTCTGGTAGCGTTGCTGGTAGCCAAGCATCGCCTTGTAGCGTTGGTAGATGTCCTTGTAGCTGCGTCCCCAAGCATGGTGAACCCCCATCGAATTGTTGGCGGTGATTGGCCCATCTATGAAGCTGAACACCGGCCCGTTAGCGTTCTTCGCCACCAGCTGGTTGAAGGTATCGTGTTCGCGCCAGAACGCCAGCGTCTGATGCTCCATTGCGCTGAAGTTTGGGTTGCTGTTTACTTCTCGAAACATAACTTGCCCCCAATTCTGAAGGTAGAATAAAGTGATGAGTGATGAGTGATGAATGATGAATGGTAAATGGTCAATGGTCAATGGTTAATGCGGTAGGGGCGGGTTGCACTCGCCCTGTTGCCGCGCATCAACGTTTATCGTGACGGGCAATCATGAGGTAGGGGCGAATCGCATCCGCCCTGCCCGACTAGAATATTCCGCTGTCTGCCAGCCAATGGGCGGCTGCTCAGTGGCCTAGCACGCGCACGCTATTGCTGCGGTCGTGCCATGTTAGGTTGTGGCTGCCGAACTGTTGGAGTAGCTCACGGGCCTCGTAAGTGTACGGCTTGAGGTGTTCGGCTTTGACCTTCCATATGCCATTCACTTGCTCGACCACTAGCCTGCTGTCGCCCTTCACATCAATATGCCAGTCGGCGGGTGATTGGCCTAGCGCAGTGATGCGGCTGATGATGTCTTGCAGCCCGCGTATTAGGGCAAGGTACTCAGCCTCGTTGTTGGTCAACCCTGCAGTGAAATCGTGGCGCACCACCTCGTCGGCCTTGCGCTCCTTGTACTCGCCCTTATCGTTCGGCGTAAAGATGCCGTAACTTCCGTAGCTGACCGTGCCCTCGGTCATGTTGCCGCCCGGTTCGCCGCCGTCGAAGTACATCAGCACCTTGTGGAGGTCGGGGCGAAGGGTGGCAATTTTCCACTTTGGCAGTGGTGAAGGAGCAGGCGGCAATGCGGCTGTAGGTTGGCTAGCGGCTTGCTCCACCATGTAGATGAGCAGCAGGGGCGCATCGCCGATGTTGCGGATGGTGTACGCCTCGCCAACCGCGATGTTGACCAATGTGCCCATGCCCAGCACCTCACCTTCGCCCGCCGTCTCGCCCAGTTCGCCGATGCCTTGCAGGATGAAGAATTGTCGCCGCTGATTGCCCACGCCATTGCCGCCCAGCATCCCGCGCGGGGCTAGCTCGAACAGCCGCTGTAGGGCGTTGCCGAACTTGTCATTGGGGAGGGCGCGGGCGGTCACACCCTCGGCCCGCTGCCCCGGCTGGGCCAGCACCCGCTTCGCCTGCTGCTCTCGTAGATTGATAACTTGCACGTGCCTGTTCCCCTCTCCGCCCCCTCTGTTGTGACAGAGATTATTCTTGCTCAAAGCTGAGGGTGTAGCCGCCAAATTGGTTTAGGATGGTGGTCGCTTCTTCCAGTAGGTCGGCGGCGGTCTGGGTTTTGGGCTTGGCCTCGCCCTGTAGCTGGCGAATCACCACCCGCTGATTGCCGCTAATATCCACCTGCCAATCGCTAGGGGCTTGCTCTTCCTCCTGCAAGCGAGCGGCAAGGTCTTCCAGCGCGTGTATCAGGGTCATGTAAGAGGCTTGGCCCGCGCTCATCTCCTCGAAGTCCAGCTTTTCGCTAATCGGCTTGGGTTTGGCCGCACCTGCGATGGTAGGGGGATAGAGCCGATAGTTGCCGAACCCCTTGCCCGCCTCGTCGGCCCCACCCTCGAACACGAGGCGGAAGCGGCGGCTGCCCTCGGCTCCGTCGTCACGCATCGGCATCGCGGTCTCCACCGGCGGGGCCGCGGCGGTGCGCTTGCTGCCGCGCGGCGGGGAGGCGGGCGGCGCGTCGGGCTGGGGACGAGCGACCGGCGGGGCGGGCAACGGTGGGGGGGGGGTCGGTGCGGCGGCGCGGCTGGCCTCCGCCGCTACTTCACCGCTGCTCGGCGTGGCGGTGGGGCGGATGTAGAGCAACAGCAGCGGCTTGCTGCCAGTGTTACGGATGCGGAAGCCCTCATCGGGGTTGAGACTGAGCAAGGCCCCGCCGTTCAGCGGCTGGCTCGTCTCACTCCGCGCCGCGCTTACCTCGCCCACCCCACTGACCACGAAGAAGTGCCGTTCCCCTTCGCCTTGACTGCTGGCTAGCACGCCGTCGGGAGCTAGCTCGAACAGTCGCGTCTCCACCCCCGCCCCTGCGCCATCGGGCATCGAATGGACGCTCACCCCCTCGGCGATGCGCCCCTCACCCGCCTTCAGCCGCCGGGCACTCTGCTGCTGTAGATAGACTACTTGCATCTGCCACCCCCCTACTTCGAGTTATGAGTTATGAGTTTTGAGTTTTGAGTTGGTTTGGTAGTGTTCAACTTGAGTTAGGAGTTACGCAGTTGAGCAGAGCGTGCGCCACACGACCCCACCTATTGAGGCGTGAATGACCGCCTACTATGTAACTCCCAACTAACTCAAAACTCAAAACTCAAAACTGCATTAAAAAATCCCGTCCTCATAAATATAAGGACGAGACGTTCGCTCGTGGTACCACCTTAGTTGGCCTTGCGGCCCGCTCTGCGAGGCGCGTGTTCACGCCTCCGCCCCTTGATAACGGTGGGCTGCCGGTTGCGTCTACTGGGTAATGATACTGTTCGGGCAACGGCTCAGGAACGATTTTCGGCGGCCACGGTGCGTTCGGCTTACACCAAACCCGAACTCGCTGGGGCAACGGTACGGCGGCCTACTCTTTCCCTCATCGCCTGCATTCTGTATGCGGTTTTGTGTGATAATTATAACGATAGGCGCGGGTTTTGTCAACCTTGACGCATACTTCGTTAGTCTGATACAATAATGTTGGTGTAAGGGCAGATGGTCTTTAGCACAAAGGAGGTAGGGCAATGGCGGCTGAGATATACCCCGAACAGGAAGAAGGGATAACCGAGAGTGAGATTGCCAGTTATCGCCAAGTCATCGGCACGATCCGGAACTGGCCTGCTGCTTTGCAGCTTGATTTGGCGCAGAGTATCCTCA
>JBBSEE010000315.1:0-4280 GCA_038239995.1 Chloroflexia bacterium
AGCGGGTCATCGTCGAGATTCGGGAGGCGTTGACCGAGTCGGGGATTGATGCGGAGGTGAGCGGGCGGGGCAAGCACGCCTACGGGGTGTGGCGCAAGATGCAACGCAAGCGGCGCAATGTGGACGAGATTTACGACGTGCTGGGGGTGCGTATCATCGTCCCTAGCATCGAGGGCGACGAGGAGGAGAACAGCAAGTCGGAGAGCGTGACTAATTGCTACAAGGCGTTGGGCATCATGCACTCGCTGTGGCGACCTGTCGCGGGCGAGTTCGACGACTACATCGCCAACCCGCGCAATGGCATCTACCGTTCGCTGCATACCGCTGTGTATGGTCCAGAGCAACGCCCCCTAGAGATACAAATCCGCACCCGACGGATGCACGAGGAGGCGGAGTATGGCATCGCCGCCCACTGGCGTTACAAGGAAGACCGCCCCGCCAACAAGCTGCTGCTCGACAAAATCGCCTCGATGCGCCGCCTGATTGACTGGCTGAAGGAAGACCTCGGCACCGCCACTGAGTTCGTAGACAGCTTCAAGCAGGAGGCCTTCCAAGATTACATCTACGTGTTCACCCCCAAAGGCGACGTGATTGAACTGCCCGCCGGTTCGACCGCGATTGACTTCGCCTACCGCATCCACACCGACCTCGGCCACCATACCACCCAAGCGAAGGTGAACGACGTGATGGTGCCGTTGGACACCCCGCTCCAGAATGGGCAAATAGTCAGCGTGGTAGCGAGCAAGGGTCGGCCCGGCCCCAGCCGCGACTGGCTGGACCCCAATCGTGGCTATGTGCATACCACCTCGGCGCGGTCCAAAATCAAGCAGTGGTTTCATCGGCAGGAGCGCAGCGAGAACATCGCGCAGGGCAAGGGGATCGTGGACGCGGAACTGCGCCGCCTCGGCCTGACCCGCCTCGGCCACGAAGGAGTGGCCGCCCTCTTCCCCCGCTACAACTCGGTGGAGGACTTCCTTGCCGCGGTGGGCTGCGGCGATGTAAGCAGCGAGTCGCTGAACAATCGCCTCGATGAGCAGTTCAAGAAGGACGCGCAGCGCGACGAGGCCAGCGCGAACATCAAGCCGGGCCGCATTGACCTCAGCCGCGACGGACAAGGCATCGTCACCCTCGACGGCTCCGCCAACCTCGCCATGACCCTTGCCCCCTGCTGCCACCCGATGCGCGGTGATGAGGTCATCGCCTTCACCACACGGGGGCGGGGGTTGACCGTGCATCGCACCGATTGCGTCAACGTCATCAACACCAACGAACCGGAGCGGCTGCTCAAGGTGGAGTGGGCCAGCGACGAGGGTCATTTCTACCCCGTTACTGTGCGTATCGAAGCCCTCGACCGCGTGGGTATCCTCCACGACATCACTGGCGTGGTCGCCGATGCGGGCATCAACATCGGCGCGGTCGCCACCCACCGCGAGCAGTCGCGCGGCGTGCTAGACCTCGATGTGGTGCTGGAAGTCACCGGCGTATCGCAGCTAACCGATGTGATGCGCCGCCTATGCGCGATTAAGGGCGTATACGAAGCCTTCCGCGTGCGTAGCGACGACCAGCCCCGCCACCCCCGCGCCGCCGCCAAGAAATCGGCGGTGCGTAAATGACCCAATCCAAAATCTAAAATCTAAAATCCAAAATCCAAAAAGGGGGGACAAGATATTGCTGGCTATTGACAAGGTTGCGTTTACCATCTTCGGTCTGGACGTGCGCTGGTACGGCATCATCATCGCCACCGGCGCATTGTTGGCTGCGCTGATTGCCACCCGCGTGGCGCGTATCCGCGGCGAGAACCCCGACCACGTCTGGCAGATATTCCCGTGGGTGCTGATTGGCGGCATCTTGGGCGCACGGCTGGGCTTCTTCGTCTCCGAACCGGGCCAGTTCAATGGCGACATCCTCAAGGCCCTCAACCCGCTGGCGGGGGGCTTTCAGGGCCTGAGCATACAGGGGGCGTTGGTGGGCGGCCTCATCGCCGGGCTGCTCTACACGCGGCTGAACAAAATCAGCCTGCTACGAATCATGGACATCGCCGCGCCGGGTATTGCGGTGGCGCAGGGCATCGGGCGGCTGGGCAATTTCGTCAATCAAGAGGCCTATGGCACCCCCTGCGCCCCCAACGAACCGCTCTGCATCGTGATTGACCCAGAGAATCGGCGCAAAGGCTACGAACAATACAGCACCTTCCACCCCACCTTCGCCTATGAGATGATTGTCAACTTCCTCAACGCCGCGCTCTGCTACTGGCTGAACAAACCCGCGCAGCAGCAGCGATTTGGCTTGTGCGACGGCGATGTGTTCTGGATTTACGCGATTATCTACAGCATTGGGCGGTTCATCATCGAGGCAATCCGGGTTGACAGCGCGATGGCGGGCGACATCAAAGTGCCGCAACTGTTTGCGGTCATCACCATCGTGGTCGCCTTCGCCATCATCGCCTACAACCACCGCACTCGCCCCGCCAGTACCCCCGCGCTAGCAGGCGCAGGCGCGAACACGGTGCTGACCAACACGGGGATGTCGCCGGAAGATGAGGCCGCCGCCGAGGAGATTGCCGAGGAAGAAGACATGACCGGCACGCCCGATGCGGCGGAGACTGACAACGCTATCGAGGCGGAGATGGTGGCCGAGCAGGAGCAGGCCGCCGCTGCCGCATCCGGCCTCGCCCCTTCACCCCTTGCCGCCACCGCCGCCGAGGTGATGGCCGAGGAAGCCACCGCCGCCCCCGCCAGCGAACCGCCCCCCGATGCGGCCCACCGCTTAGGTTAAGCAGCGCAACGGATCGCGTGTTGGAATGGGCGCGGATTCATCGCCCCCTGCTGAGGCGCATCATCACATCCACATAAGAGCGAAGGGTGAGCAATATTGCCCACCCTTCGTGGTTCATTCTGGCATAGTAGTACAAGTTACGCAGTTGGGCTGGATTTACGCCTGATGGCGTAGGGGCGATGAGCCTCCGCGCTGTCCAACTGCGTAACTCCTATATAACAGAAGGCATTACGAAATAGAATAGATTTAATAGTGGGCATTAAGTACCACGCGGCCTGCTATTTTCCACCCCTCTGAGGTTTTGATAAGGAACGCACGACGAAGCGCAGCACCATCATCGTAGGTGATGTCTGCTTGGTTACCTTGAATCTTAAAGGCTTTGAAGTCGAACGGCGGCTCTTGATATGGCTCTCTTTTAATCATGTCTCGTGGGCTGCCTGCTCCTCCTACCACACCCTCATCAACCGATTGCAGCTCGTCCTGTGTAGGTTCACGACCTTCTGCCTTTGCTCTAGTAAGTATCCTATCCCAGTTTTCGTTAGCTTTTTTGGCATTTAGCACTCCTGCTCTAGCACTGGCTAGGAAACCATTACCTTGTAGCAGCTCCTTGCTCACATCATTTTGCTGAAGACGAACTTGGTTTAGGAATTCTTGTTGGCCCCGGCTGAGTGGCACGTTGGGTTCACCTACAAAAACAGCAGGGAAGCGAGACATATCATAGGTTTCTGACCAGTAAACATCACTCTCAATCCTTGCAGCTTGCTTAATGGTGTTCTTAATTGCTTCTATTTCGGCGGTATCAGCTACCTTGCTCTCTCGCAACACGGGCCAATGCACTCCTGTTGTATCTGGCTGGATGGGAGTAGATACCGCCGCAACTTCCTCGGTAGTGGCCGGTTGTGGCATAGCTTTACCCGACGATGCAGAGGGAGATGATGTGCAGCCAGCGGTGCTTAGAATGAGCATAGCAGCAGCAAGAATGGTGATGATGCGGTTCGTTTTCATCGTTTTATACCTCCTTGTTAACAATAGGCTAATACATCAACCGCCAGAAAGTTATTCGCGTGCTGTCATAATCTTCTATCCTGAACCTCCAATAAGCATGATAGCGGCTGACGGTATGCTGGTTAATCAGTGCTCCACGCCCCGTGGAGCCACTATTGGGACTGGCGGTTCCATAACCTACTACTACGCGACTATGATCCCAGATTGTGTTTTGAGGATCTGTCCTAAGTTGCATGACATCGCCGGGTAGTAGGTCCTCTATTCGATACACCCTTTGAAATCTATCAGGGCGACCAGTCATATGTTGATGTAGATAATCTGCTAGCTTCCAAGATGAAGAGACACCATATAGGCTAACACGATAATGCCAGTTCTGTGGGTCTGCATCGTTATAATTGATGTATTGTGGAGGCAGAAGACCAGCAAGCATTACTTGAGAGACGAAGTTAGTACAATCACCTCCTTGGGTCCCTCCACCGTAAAAATCATAGACATCATTA
>JBBSEE010000316.1:0-4272 GCA_038239995.1 Chloroflexia bacterium
AAGCCCTAGACTACCGTACTCCGGCTGAGGTATACTGGGGCGACCAAAGCCAGCCGGAACATCAATAACCAACCAACAGAAAGGAGAAGAACCTACCTTACAAGCCGATAGTAATTGGTCTAAACAATGGGTACCACCGTAAACAGTGGGCTGGTGGTAGCCGGGCAGATGGGCGCGGGGCTGGTCAATCAGGATTACACCGTAATGGGCGATGCAGTCAACCTGGCCTCCCGTCTGCAAGAGCTGGCCGGTTACAACGAGATTGCGGTCGGTGAGACTACCTACCAGATGACCGCGCCGCTGTTTGAGTGGCGGCCGCTTGGTCGTAAGCCGGTCAAGGGCAGCGCGGTCGCCCGCGCTTGGTCACGGGCAGGCTTGCTCATTGGGCAAGTGGTCAAGCAACGCGCTCGTCGTCGCTTGGTGGGCATCATCCGGCGGGTAGCCTATGGCGATGAGAGCGCGCTTGCCACCTAGCTAGCGAACAGTCAAGTCGGTGGTGGGCTGAACACCAGCTATATCGAACGGCTAAACGCCACCTTTCGGATGCGGCTGGCGGTACTGGCGAGACGAACGCGACGTTCGGCCCGCAAGGTGATACGCCTGCACCGCGCCATGTACCTGGTGGAGGCAGTGTACAACTTCTGCACCCCGCACCAAAGCCTGAGCAGTAAGCAGCAGCCGCGCACTCCGGTGATGGCGGCGGGGTTGAGCGACCACGTATGCGATGTTAAGGAGCTACTGAGCTACCGCATTGCCCCACCAGCGTGGAAGAAACTAAGGTGTCCCATCAACTACAAGCAATGCTGGCAAGGTGGGAAGTGCTTTCACGGTTAAGCGCATACCTACCGGTTAGCCAGCTTGCTTGCAATTTGTGCGGGTTCGTAACCTCTATGCTACAGGTACGTTGCTATATGTAGTGGCCTGCCTTGACAGGTAGCTTTACCCAAGTCGGACTATATGCGATAACTTTACTCAGTAAGGAGAGATAGTGATGAAACTGGCGCACCTGAACCGCTGGCATAATCGTATCGCCCAGGCCATCATCTTCGGCCTACTACTCACCGGCTTTTCCTTGGGCAACCGCTCGGCTGTGGCTGGCCCCAACATCTGGACCAACATCGGCCCAACCTATCTCGGCGCGAGCTACAACGACGATGGGAGCCCCAACTCGGTGGTTGCCAGCGACGCGCAAGGTAATCTTTATCTTACCAACGTAAGCTCTGCTGATAGCTCACCTACCGTTGTCTATCGCTCTGGCGATGGGGGGGCAACGTGGCAGCGTCTCGGCGACTTTGCTGGTGTTTTTCCTCCTCCTCACCTCGGACTCGGATTCCCGAACCCGTACCTCGCGGTCTCCCCCAACGGTAATACCATGTTTATCAGCGCCAACAGGGATGGTTACTCCCATCACATAGCCCTGCTGCGGAGCGATGACCGCGGTGCAACCTGGCAAGTGGTTACCCGCAACTTGTTCTTCAACCAAATTATCTTCAACCCTACCGATAGTAACCGTCTTTATGCCAGTGGCTCCGCTGCCGCCAATTACAATGGTATCGGTAAGAATCTATATCGCTCAACTGATGGCGGTAGCACATGGGCGGCCCTCAACCAATCAGGGCTAATCGCAATTGACCCGACCAACTCGCAGCACATCATCACTTCAGCGGAGGCAGTTAGCACTGATGGTGGCGACACGTGGCGGAAATTGCCTTCAAGCTATTCCCATGACTTTGTCCCTGTATTCCTGTCTCCGCCGGGTGGGTCAAGCACTCTGCTCCTGATTGACAGTACGACTGTTAGCTTTAGCAGTGATGGCGGCATCACGAAAGGGAAGGTAAACTATGCCGGAGAAGGTGTCAGGCGGTCGCTGCAAATAGAAACCGTTGCCAGCAGCCCCGGCCGGGTGTACTTGCTGGCTAGGGATACCTCGTCAACAGTACGCTTTTGGCATCAAGCCAACTTTTTTGTCTACACTTCAACCGATGGGTTTAACTGGGTCGAGGTCAGAAGCCCGGTGCTTGATGACTTTGAAAACTATTATAATTACCCAATCAGAAAAGGTTTGATTGTAAATCAGAGGCACGAAGAACAACTGTATTACAGCGGTCAATATAGCCACGACGGCAGCCAAAGCTGGACCCGCGCATCCGGCCTGCCCTTTGAGCGTCATCAAATTAGAGACCTTGCCATCGAGGGCAACACATGGATGGGCATAACCGACCGCGCGCTCTACCGCTCTACCGACCAGGGAGGCAACTGGCAGACGATGTTCATTAGCCAATATCCTAACTATGTTAGGGATGCTTACGAAGCGACTAGTGTCAGCTATCACAAGGGCAACGTTTTCGTCAATCTATTCCCCCCCAACGTTGGCGAAGGGCCGCCCGGCAGCTATCAGACTAGCCCCTACCTGATGCAGAGTACCGATGCGGGCAACACTTGGCTTAGCCCGACCTTGAACACCAATGGCTATTACACGCGCCTGAGCTTCGACGATGCCGAAAGTATTATCTATGTCGCTGCTACGCCAGCCTATAAGAATGAGTACGACCCTAACGTTCGCGGCTACGTAGGATTTTCATTTGAAGGGGGATTGTACAAGAGCATTGATGGCGGCAAGACCTGGTTTACCCTCGCGCCAGGTATGGAAGTTAACAACGTGCTGATTGACCCCCGTAACTCCAAGCATTTGTGGGCGGCGGGTGATGCTGGCCTAACGGAGAGTAGCGACGGCGGGGTAACATGGCGCAAGCGGGTTACTAACCCACAGGTTGGTGGCCTGATATTCAGCGACGCGGGTAGCAGTGACGTACTTTACACCTATGGTGCGGGTGGTCTGGTTAATCCTGCTGCGAGTGGTGGCCTCAAACCTTACATTGTCACTGGCCCATTGTACAAGAGTACCGATGGCGGTAGCACTTGGCAGAAGATACACCTAAGCGGCGCTGCGCCTGACAACTACATCGTCACCACATTCATTAGCGGTGCCCTGGCAGTGGTGCAAGGCCATTTGCTGGTTGCCTGGCACCTGGCCAACTCCAGCGATAACCATATTGCTGAGAGTACAGACGGTGGTAGCACATGGCGTGCCCTCACTGGTATGGGTGTTACTGGCGTAGGTAAGCTAATAATTGACCAGGCAGGCGGACAGTTGCTCAACGTGGGAGGGCAGTGGCTGAACCCCGGTTATGCGGGCGGGTTGTTTGGCTACACTGTACAGACTGCGCCGGGCCATGCGGCTTTCGAGCGCGTGTGGCAGCGTGAGGATGCGCCAGTTGTGGCCGGTAAAGTGCAACGTTCGTGGACCTGGGGTCAGCAGCAACTGGCAACGATGCGCGAACCGCTGGCTGGGCTGGTGGGTGGCGACCGGCTGGTGCGCTACTACGACAAGAGCCGCATGGAAATCAATGACCCCAGCGCCGACCCCAGTCAGCAGTGGTACGTCACCAACGGCAGGCTGGTGGTGGAGATGGTCTCCGGCAAGCTACAAACCGGGCTTACTCAAACTGAGAGCCGCGACGCTGCGCTCATCAATGTGGCAGGCGATCTCGACCCTGCCAACCCTGCTCCCACCTACGCCTCGTTCTACGATGTTGCCAGCTTCGACGGCCACCCTGCGCCCGCGCCCGATCGCACCGGCCAGGTAGTCAGCCAGAGCCTCGACCGTGGTGGGCAGGTCGGCAGCAGCGTGCCACCCAGCGTCACCATCAAGCTGGCGCAGTTCGATACAACCACCGAACACAATATCGCCGCCCCACTGTGGGACTTCTTGGGTCGCAAGGAAACCGTGCTAGTGAACGGTCAGTACATCACCGCCCCGATGTACAGCAATTGGGTCTATGTGATGGGCCACCCGATCAGTGAACCCTACTGGGTGAAGATGAAGGTGAGCGGGGCCGAACGCTGGGTGCTGGTGCAACTGTTCGAGCGGCGGACGCTCACCTACACGCCGAGCAACGCGCCTGCTTGGCAGGTAGAGATGGGCAACGTGGGGCTGCACTACTACATCTGGCGCTATGGTAATGGGGGATGAGCGATCTGTTGACCCCTTGTCTCGGTAGATGCTTCTGTTCTCTCCTTGCTGGCAGGCAAACGCAAGCGGCCTTTCGCTTCGGGGTGGCGAGAGACCGCTTACGTTTCGAGGAAGGATGATTGTTAATTCGTATTCCACCCCGAGCGTTGGACAATGTGTTCACCGAGCGATTGTGGTGGAGCATCAAGTATGAGGAGGTGTACCTGAACGAATACCAAAGCCCGGCTGAGGCGCGGCGG
>JBBSEE010000317.1:0-4268 GCA_038239995.1 Chloroflexia bacterium
CCGTATCTTGCACGGCGGTTAACGGTATTTTACCGTAAATCGGGGCATAAAGCAAACCTCACCCCTGCTGCACCTCGGCGATGTTGTATTCGTGTTCGGGGTGGGGAGGGTTGAAGTTGCGGGCGAGGGCCACGCCGAGGGCAATTGAGGCTAGCTTCGTCTCCGCGGGGTCGGCGCGGGAGGTCAGCACAATCGGCGCGGTCGCCCCCACCACGATGCTGGCGGCACTAGCATGGGCGAAGTAGACCAGCCCCTTAGCTAGCACGTTGCCCGCTTCGATGTCGGGGACTATCAGGATGTCGGCGTGACCAGCTACCGGTCCGGCGATGCCGTGCGCGGCAGCAGCGGTGGGCGAAATCGCAGTGTCGAAGCCGAGCGGCCCATCCACCAGCCCACCGCTAATCTGTCCGCGGTCGGCCATTTTGCTCAAGTTGGCGGCATCTACGGTCGAGGAAATCGCCGGGCTGACCATATCCAGCGCGGCCAGCACCGCCACTTTCGGCTCGTCCAGCCCCAGTTGCCTAGCACAGTTGATGATATTCTGCACTATCTCCACCTTCTGGTCGAGGGTAGGGTGGATGACAATGCCGGGGTCGCTGACGAACAGCAGGCGGTCGAGGCCCGGCACCTCGGCAATCCAGACCACACTGAACAGCGAGCCGGTGCGTAGCCCATGCTGGCGGTCTAGCGCGGCGCGGAGCAGGTCGGCGGTCTCCAGCTTGCCCTTCATCAGCACCTGCGCGTCACCGTCGTGAACGAGCCGCACCGCCGCCTTAGCCGCCTCATGCACATCCTCGATGTCGGTGATGGTGAAGTCGGCGAGGCTGATATGATGCTCGGCGGCGATTTGGCGGATGAGCGGCTCGTTGCCAATCAGGATGGGGTGGACGATACCGGCATCGGTCGCCCCCCGCACCGCCTCCAGCACGTGCAACTCGTGCGCGGCGGCCACCGCGAGGGTGAGCGGCCCCCGCTGGCGGGCCAGTTCGAGCAAGTCGGTGAAGTTCTTAATCGCGGGCATACATCTCCTTAGTAATGTTTAGCTTCTTCCAACCCCCGCAGCACCCCCACCACCCCCGCCGCCAGCGCGTGCATCTCATCGGTGCCGGGGTAGACGTAGATGGGGGCGAGCCACGCCAGTTGGTCGCGCAGCCAGCCAATCAGCATCGCGGAGTGGGCCAATGAGCCGGTGAACACCAGCGCGTCGGGTTGGCAGCCCAGCGCGGCGGCCATCGCCCCCACCCAGCGGCCAATCGTGTAGGCCATGGCCCGATAGATCAGTTCGGCGTGCGCGTCACCGGCGGTGATGCGGCGTTCCACCTCCCGCGCATCGTTAGTGCCGAGGTGGGCGACGAGGCCGCCTTGCCCGGCAATCATAAGGCGGATTTGCTCATAGCTGTACGCGCCGCTGAAGCAGATGCGGGCGAGGTCGCCGACCGGCAGGCTGCCGCTGCGTTCGGGGCTGAACGGGCCTTCGCCGTCCAACGCTTGGTTCACGTCAATTTGCCGACCGAGCCGATGCGCGGTCACGGAGATGCCCCCACCGAGGTGGCTGACCACGAGGTTTAGCTGAGGATATGGCTTACCCAACTCGCGGGCGGCGCGATTGGCGGCGGCGTGCTGGCTGAGGGTGTGCGACAGCGAGGTGCGCTGCACCTGCGGCCAGCCGGTGATGCGGGCCACATCAATCATCTCGTCGAAGGTGGCCGAGTCCACGATGTAGGCGGGCACGGGGCGGCCCTGCTGCTGGCTGGCGACGCGGGCGAACTCATCGGCGAGGATGATGCCGAGGTTGGAGGCGTGGTCGCGCTGGCCGCTGGGGTCGCCCGCCCTCATCTCCTCCACCAGCGGCGGCTCGATGAGGTACGCGCCGCCCGTAATCGGCTTTCGCAGCAACCCGCCCCGCCCCACCACCGCGCTGATGTCGGCGAGGCTCGTGCCCTGATCGCGCAGCAACGCGGCGACTTCGCCATAGCGCAGCGGCTCCTGCGCCACGATGCGGGGGTAGCGGGCAAGCTCCGCGCTACTGTGGTTGACTGTCTCATCCCACACCGGGCGCAACCCCGCGTCGGGGTCGGCGGCGGAGGCGGCGGGGTCGAGGGTATAGGCCGCAACTTTGGTGCTGGTGCTGCCGGGGTTGATAATGAGCAGGGTATGCAGGTTTGAGGTTTGAGGTTTGAGGTTTGAGGCTGGTGAAGGCGGGTTGACCATGCAGCTAGCTCCTTGCGTGGGGGATGATGTTGGCAAGCTATATTGTACCATATTCGGGCTGGCGACCGCCTTTTGAACGCTGACTACTGAGCTAACCTTACCAAAACGATAAGGTAAGTTAGCCAAATATGCAGGTTGCTTTTTGCTGCTACTTATGATAGATTAACCTTACCAAACACCCGATAAGGAGACACGCCGCGATGGTCGAATTGATGTGGGAAGGGAAGTACGATGCCAATGGCAAGCGGGTTGCGCGCCAGCGGATTACCCTGCCGTTTCAGGACGTGGAGACGGTCAACGAGAGCGTGCAGCAGCGGCAGCTTGGCTTCGATATGTTCAGTATGGGCCGCGCCCGCGACTGGCGCAACCGCCTGATTTGGGGCGATAAGAAGTATGTGTTGCCTAGCCTGCTGGCCGAGTTCGCCGGGCAAGTCAAGCTCATTTACATTGACCCACCGTTCGCCACCGGCGACAACTTCAGCGCGACGGTGGAGGTCGAGGGCGAGGATGTTACTAGAGAGCCGAACGCACTGGAGCGCAAGGCTTATCGCGATATTTGGGGGGCGGAGGATAAGGACTCAGTAAAAAGTCTTGACACTTACGCTAGGTGGTTCTATGAGACCACATTGTTGCTTTATGACTTGCTGGCCGATGAGGGCAGCATTTACGTTCATTGTGACTACCGTGTAAATAGCATGGCTAGGATGATTATGAATGAAGTATTTGGGCCAAACAACTTTCTTGGAGAAATAATTTGGCGATACAGACGTTGGCCTGCTAAAACCAAGAATTATCAGAAGATGCACGATGTTATTTTTTATTACACTAAAAACGTTAATACTAATTACGTATTTAATACACAGTATGAGCCGCTAGCAGCGTCAACCATACAAACTTGGGGAACTAAAAAGCAAGTTGCTGACTTTAGTACGGGGCATAGAAAACCGAGTCAAACAGAGGAGGAAACATTGGGTGCGCCTCTTTCCGATGTATGGGACATAGGAGTAATTGCACCAATATCCGCTGAACGGGTAGGCTACCCCACCCAAAAGCCCGAAGCCCTGCTAGAGCGCATCATCAAGGCCAGCAGCAACGAGGGCGATTTGGTGCTAGATTGCTTCGCCGGCAGCGGCACCACCGCAGCGGTGGCGGAGAAGCTGGGCCGCCGCTGGATCACCGCCGACTTTGGCCGCTTTGCGATACACACCACGCGCAAGCGGCTGCTGGGCATCGCCAATGTCCGCCCCTTCGTGGTACAGAATCTCGGCAAGTATGAGCGGCAACGCTGGCAGGCGGCGGAGTTCGGCGATGGCGCAGCGGGGCTGGTGCGGGCCTACACCGAGTTCATCCTCAAGCTATACCACGCCCAAGCGGTGGCGGGCAACACGTGGCTGCATGGGGTGAAGGATGGTCGCTTCGTCCATGTCGGCGCGGTGGATGCGCCAGTCACGCCCGACGATGTGCGCGAGGCGATTGCCGAGTGGAAGCTGAACGTGGGCCAACTGGCAAGCCAAGCGGGGCAGGAAGTGAGCAACACCATAGACTTCCTCGGCTGGGAGTTTGCGTTGGACATGAACGAAACCACCAAGCAGGCGGCGAAGGCCAGCGGGGTCGAGGTCAACTTCGTCTGCATCCCCTACGAGGTGCTGGACAAGAAGGCCCTCGCGCAGCAGGACATCCAATTCTTCGAGCTAGCGGCGTTGGATGCCAGCGCGACGGTGAAGGGCCGCGCCCTTACCCTGCAACTGAACAACTTCGTGCTGCCGCCCAGCAGCATCCCCGAAGCCGCCCGCCAAGAGCTAGTTGCTCATGTAGGCAACAAGTGGGACGCATGGATAGATTATTGGGCGGTGGACTGGGACTATAAGGGGGACACCTTCCACAATCAGTGGCAAGATTATCGCACCAAGAAGAAGCGCGACCTCCAGCTACAAGTGACCCACGAATATGAGCAGCCGGGCCGCTATGTGGGGCTAGTGAAGGTGATAGACGTATTCGGCAACGACACCACCAAGAGCATCGAAATCGAGGTGAGATGACCATGCCACGCGGACGCA
>JBBSEE010000318.1:0-4266 GCA_038239995.1 Chloroflexia bacterium
GTGCGTTCACCCAGTTGGTTCGCCGCCGCCTTGTACGCGGCGGCGACAATCAGTACCGGCAAGCGGCTGGAGCCGGGCAAGCGTAGATGCTGCTCAATCAGAGTGATGATACCCTCGGCAGAGAGCGGCATCATGCCTACTGTTGCCCTCAAGTTTGCTAGCTTCGCCTCCAGACTGTGGCGTTGCTCATCGCGCACCACCAGCAACCAACGCACGGTCTCGGCTAGTAGGTCGGCAGCGGCGATCCGTCCCTCATGCACATCGGTCCGCAATTGCAGCGCGGCGGTGTACACATTGGCCGGTCGGCCCACAAGGTTAGTGTCGGGGGTCAGCGTTGCGTTGCGGTTCCGCAAGGCGGGGGTGAGAAACGCGGTGGTCGGATTACAGGGCAAATTGTGCTTGAAGATAAACGGCTCGACATACTGCTCATCATACCGCCGACCAGAAAAGGCATCTGCACTACCAATCTCGGTGTACGGTTTGCGGATGTCCACGCTGGGCTGATGTGCCTTCGCTAGCGCACAAGCTAGCACCAACCGAACCACCGCGCGATTTCGCAAGTTACGGCTAACCAGTTCGACGCGGGCAATCACCTCTGGGTTGGCGATAATCGGGGTTGTGGGGTTGCGCTCGGCCCGTTGCAATGCGTCTGCTAGTATTTCGCTAGGAGTAGGCGTACTCCATCCTTTCTTGGCTGACCGCCACATCTGGTAGGGCGTAGTTAACCCACAACGCCTCGGCCCGTGGCTGTTTCACGCTGTGACAGAGCTTGGCAGGCACCTCGACGCACTGCCAATCGCGATATAGTTCCTCGTACAAGGGGCTGAGGTAGCCGGAGATAGCTACTCTGCCCTTAGCTTGATGCAAAGCGGCGGCCAAAGCGCGGTGGTCAGCATCGCTCATCTCGTACCCATAGGCCTTGCTGTCCCCCCGTGTGGCATGGACGTAGGGTGGGTCGCAGTAGAACAGGGTTTCCGCCGTGTCGTAGCGGGCGACAACCTCAAGGGCAGGGGCATTCTCGATCTGCACCCGTAGCAGGCGTTGGGCGATGAGCGACAAATCCTCGATACTGCCCAGCCAGCGGGATACCGCCCCGGCCATCCCCGCGCGGCTGGTCAGCAGGCAATGCGCCCACCGTCCAGGGCTAGCGGTTTGGGCCAAGCCGGTACGTACCTGTCGGGCACGGACGAAGAAGCGGCGGGCGCGTTCCAACTCCGATAGCCCTTTAGTTGGTCCTTCGCAGGCAATCGTCAACTCCTCGCGGGAGAACGGGGTGAGACCAATCGCTTCGATGAGCGTATCCTTCTGCTCGCGCAGCACCCGAAAGAAGTTGACCACTTCCCCGTCAATATCGTTGTAGGTCTCGATCGGCGATGGCTGGCGATTGATGATTACTGCCGCCGACCCACCGAAAACATCGCAGAAGTGCAGTGCGGGCGGCAACAGGGGCAACAGCCAATCCAAATGGCTGAACTTACCCCCATACCAGCCGAACGCGATGAGCTTATCGGTCATGCCTTTTTCCCTCACCCAGCCTCTCCCAGAGTGAGAGGGGCAGTCTGAAATGCCCCTCCTAGAGGGAGAGGAGCAGACTAACGCTTGCCCCAGCCAATCTTCACCGCTTCGGCGGTAACTCTATTATATACGTCTATGGTCTGCGCGGCAATGTGCGGCCAGTTGTAAAGCTCACGCACCTCGCGCCGCGCGTTGGCCGCCCGCTGCGCCGACCAGTCGAGGTGCTGCAAGGTGTGGACGATGCCCCACGCCAGCGAATCGGGGCTGCCCGGCCATACCTTCAGCCCCGTCTCGTGCAGCTTGACCACCTCGCTGAGGCCGCCGGTGTCGCTCACTATCACCGGCGCACCGGCGGCCATCGCTTCGAGCGCGACAATGCCAAACGGCTCGTAGAGGCTGGGGAACACCGCCGCGTTGCAGACCTTGTACAGCTTGTCGCGGTCCTCGTCGCTGACGAACCCGGCGAAGTTGATACGCTCCTGCACCCCCAATTCCCCCGCCCGCCGCTCCAGTTCGCTGCGATAGCCGCCCGTGCCCGCGATGATGAACCGCGCATTCGGTATCTGGCGCAACACCTGTGGTGCGGCCTCGACGATAATCTGCACCCCCTTCTCTGGCACCAGCCGCCCGATGAAGAACACTATCGGCTCGTCCGCCCCCGCCCACCGCGCCCGAAAGTCGCTCAGGTCTACCCCATCCAGCGCGTCGAAGCGGGCGGTATATATCCCATTTGCCACGATGTCTATCTTGTCGGGCGGCAGGTCGAACTGGGCGCGGATTTGCGATAGCATGAATTGGCTGGTGGTAATCACCCGCCACGACTCGAAGGTCAACCACCACTCGGTGGTGTGGATGTCGCGCTGCATATCGTCGTGCAGCACCCCGCGATTGCGGCCCATCTCAGTGGCATGAATGGTGGACAGCAGCGGCATCTTGTAGCCGCTCTTCAAGGCCACCCCGCTGAAGGCGACCAGCCAATCATGCGCGTGGATCAGGTCGAAGTCGTATTGGTAGCGTTCCAACAGTTCGCGCCCCTTGCTCTCAAGGTTGATGTTGGTGCGCCATGCGTTCATGAAGAAGTTGGTAGGCATCCCCATCCGGCTCATGTCCTCGCTCGGCCCCGGCGGGGGCACGCGATAGACGCGGCTCGCTCCACCTAGCGACTCCTCGGCCTCGCCGCCGCCATATGCGGGCGTGACTAGATGCACCTCCGCCCCCGCCGCCACCAGCGCAGGCACCACCTCGGCGACGTGCTTGCCCAGCCCGCCCACGATGTGGGGGGTGTACTCCCATGACAGCATCAGTACGCGCATAAAACCTCCTCAGTCAGCATCTTACCGTAGATATTGTAGCTCTCGCTGGTGAGCCGAAAGCCGAAGCCCTCGTACAACTTGCGGGATTGGCCGTTGGTCGCTTGGGTGCTGAGGGCGACCCGCTGCACGCCATGCGGGCGCATATCCTCAATCGCCCGCGCCAGTTGGGCCGCGCCTAGCCCGATACCCGCGGCGCGGGGGTCAACCGCAATGCGGTCGAGGTGGCCCCAGCGGTCGAACACAGTGTAGCTGAAGTAGCCCAGCGTCTGCCCCCGATAGCGGGTCAGGTAGATGTACACATTGTCCAGCGCGGCGTACTGCTGCATCTCCTCGCGGCTGTTCCACCACAGCCACGGAAAGGCGGCATGGTCAACCGCAATCAGGGTGCCTAGCTGCTCCGGCGGCATCCGCTCGTAGCTAATCTCATCATCCGCCAGCTTGGGGTGATAGGCGAATTGCATATTCGGCTTTTCGTAGTAGACGATGCGCTCCAGCGCGGTGAAGCCGAGGTCGGTGTAGAATTGGGCATGGTCGGCCCAGCCGTCGTAGGCCAGCACCACCGCTTGGTAGCCCTGCGCCAGCATCGCCTCGAACAGACGGTTGGTCAGGGCTACCCGCGCCGTCCCCCGCGCCTGCATATCTGCGATACAGCCGATGTCGCTGCGCCGCCGCCACGGTTCGCCGACGATGTAGTCACCGCTGCGCCGCACCCACCACGACAGGTGGGGGTAACGCTCGACATGGCGGGCAAGGAAGTCGTGGTTGAACAGGCTAGACCAGCTTACCCGCGCGGAGCGGGCATCCGCCGGGCGCAGCGGCTCGACCGTGACCGGCTCGTGGTCATGCGCTGCGTTGGGGAACAGCTTGTTCAGCATCGCCCTCTACCTACCCTTAATCTGCACCTTGCGAAACTCGAAGCCCCAGTACCGCGCCTCCAGCCCCTGCACATAGGGCTGGATCAACACGCTGCTCGCCCCCCAGCGCAGCGGCACGAGCGGGGTATCTGCCGTGATGGTGGTGAGCAGCTTACGTAGCAGCGGGGGGCGGGAGGCGGGGTCATCCACGCTACCCAGCATCACCAACTGCTGCTCCACCGCCCCGTTACTATAGCCCACCCAGTTGTCCGCACTGTTGCTACGAAGCAGCCTACCCAGTGTCGCGCTCGGCTCGGCGTAAGGGGCGGCGAAATCGGTAATGAAGCTCTGGTAGTCGCTGTGGTTGGCAAGCAGGTCGCTATACTCTACCGTCTGCACGGTGATGCTCACCCCCAAGTTCGCGCTCATCGCGCGGCTGACCTGCGCGGCCAGCGGGTCGCCGCTGGTATAGATAGTAATTGGCGGCAGGCTATCTGCCCCCTTGTACGACGAAGCGGCTAGCAGTTGCCGCGCCGCGCTGAGGTCGAAACGACCACTGCCTACCCCTCCCCATGCGGGCGGCA
>JBBSEE010000319.1:0-4261 GCA_038239995.1 Chloroflexia bacterium
AACACGCTCTCATCCGTGCGCGTACCACTGACCTCGCCGCTGGTGGCAACCGCTTCGGGGGCGGCGAACGGCTTGACCGGCAGGTGGGCGGCGACCGCATCCTCGCGGTAGTCGGCGGTCGAGGTGCCCACCGTGTGTACCCAGTAGCGTAGGTTGGCGACATCGCCCTTACCCACTTGCACGCTCCACGTGACCACCGCTTGATCGCCCCGTGCGATGGTAAGCTGCTGGGCGGGGGCGGGCGGCTTGTCAAGCGTGACCGCGCCACTAACCTCTAGGCTGGCCTCTACCTGCAAGCTGCCGTCGGTATTGTTGTGGATAATCGCCTGCACGTGCGGGTTGTCACCCACAGTGAGGAAGCGAGGCTGCACCGGGCGGAGCAGCAGCGGCTGGGTGGCAGTAATCGCGGTAGTGGTCGCGCCCCCCTTCGTGTCGGCAGTGATGCCCGCGGCGGTTAGCCGCCATGTGGTCAAGTTGTCGGGCAGCGGCACGGGGATGGTGGCATTGCCATTCGCGTCGGTGGCAATAGCCGCAGTCCAGAAGGCGGTGTCGCGGAAGTCGGAGCGCACCTTCTTGGGGGCAGCGGGGGCTTGGGCCTCGTTGGCCGCAGCAGTGGCGGTGGGGGCAGGGGCACTCTTGCCGCTGAGGGCGGGTCCTGACCCTGCGCCATCACTCAACCCATACTCGGCCCGCTGCATTATCTGGGCCTCGCCGGAGGAGAAGCTGCTGGCGGTGCTGACGCTGGTGCCACGCTCGGACCAGAAGCTGCCAAACAGGTCGGGGGTGTTATCCCCGGCGATGGCGTAAATCGCCTCATCCACCACCCCCAGCGACAGTTCGCTGCGGAGCGGCAGGCCCGCGGTATCCTCGGTATGCACCGTCACGGTGATGGTGCTGCCGGGGGCATAGGGCTGCTGGCCCTGTGGCTGGAGCATCACGCGCATCTTCTTGCTCGATGTATCCAGCGATAGGTTAATGTAGCCCTGCTTGAACACCACTTGATTGGCCCAATCGGTGGGCGCACCGTCGGGTGGACGAGCGGGGCCGAGCAGGGTGAGGCTGATGTTCACGTTGGGGATGTCATCATCCACCAGCGGCACATCCACCGTCGGTGCGCCGCCCTTGATGCTGACGATGCTGTACCGCTTGAGGTGGCCGCGCTCCACAGTGAGCAGCCCAGTCGCCTCGCTGAATGGCGACGTGACCAACAGGTGGGCGGTGTCGCCAATCTTATACAGCTTCTTGTCGGCGACTAGCTCGACCTGCTGCGGCTTCTGATAACGCCACCATACGTAACCGGAGCCGCTATCCGTAACCCAGAATTGCAGGCTGCTGTGGATGCGATTGCCGCGCGTGTCGGTGCCCTCGGCGATGATACCGTAGTCGCCGCCGCTGGGGGGGGTGAACAGGTAGGTGGCCCGCGCTTGCGCGTCGCTGGTCAGGCTGGTCTCGGCGACGGTGACATCATCCAGCTTCCATTGGTCGCTGGGGTTCTGGGGGTCAGGGTTGGGATTGGGCTTCCACTCGTGACGGACGAAGCGGAGCTTGACCGTAGTATTGGGCATCAGCTTGCCGTCGTAGCCCACCGTGCGGACCGTGATGGTGGTGGGTTGCTTGGCGGTGGCAATGTAATCGTCGCTGCGTAGCCCGATGTAGTATAGCCCCTGATGCACCACGGTGGACGAACTGTTCGCCACCGCTTGGTTGCTCAGGTCCTGCACCTGCCCCTCGATTAGCACGCTCTTGCTGCTGTCGGTGGTGGTTACATACTTGCTCACCTCCACCGTCAGCATCCCATCCTTGTCGGTGCGGGTCTGGAACGATTGGGTGGTGGGGGTGGGGTAGGGGCGGGGATAACCGATGTAGTCAGCATACTCATAGTCGAAGAAGTAGGGGTTGCCGCCGTCGCCGAAGGTGTAGGACTCGCCGGTGTCGGGGTCGGCCCAGTAGAAGTAGTAGGGGCTGGTTCGTAGGTTGATGGTGGTGGTGACGTTGGCAAGCGGCCCGCCGAAGTAGTAGCTAGTTTGAACGGTGGCGGTCACGGGGTCGCCATGCACCACGCTACCCCCCGTGGTCACGTTTACTTGGAAGTCGGGCTTGCGGTATTCCTGCACCTCAAAGGAGGTGGTGGTAGTACCATAGGAGTTTTGGTTGACTTCCACGCCGGGGGGGAAGAAGCTGAGGGTGTAGCTGCCCACCGGCGCGTCGGCGGGGATGGTGAACTGGCCGTCGAAGGTGCCGAACTGGGAGAGAGCGGCGGTGCCGGTATAGACCCGCTGCTGCCCCTGAGTGCCATAGGTATAGGCGAGTAGGCTGACGCTCTGGCCGCTGGCGGGGATGCTGTAGCTGGCATCATCGTCGAGGCGATATACCCCCCGATAATAGACCACTTGGGCGGGGCGATAGATGGGGCGGTCGGTGTATAGCGCGGCGCGGTCGTGGTTGCTGCCGTAGCCGCTGGATACGCCATAATCGTAGGGGCTGAGGCTCCAGTTGTTGGCAAGGAAGGCGACATCCCCTTGCTGTTCGCCGAACACCACAAAATAGTCGCCCGCTGAACTCATCTTCAGTCGCAGGGTGCCATCCGCGCCGGTGTGCCCCCGCTGGGTGTCCACCACGTTGGCATCGTTGTCCCAGCGTTCCGCCCGCAGCGCGTAGTTGGCGAGCGGCTTGCCGCTACCGAGGTCGGCGGCCCAGATGAGCAGGTCGTTGCCCTCACTCTTGGTCACGAGGCCGGTGCGCCCCACCACCAGCGACACATCGTTCTCCAGCGGCTGTTCGCTATAGGGCGAAGCGGCGGTTACGCGCAGGTAGTAGAAGCCAACAGGCAGGCGGTCGGTGTTGGCGTTCAGGGCGATGACGGGGTAGAAGGTAGTCTCCACATCCGCGCTGCTCTGCGGCACGGTCACATCCCACTCGCGCTTCAGTTGGCCGGGGTAGGTGGGGGTAGGTTGGTAGGTGCGTTGCTGCTTGCGGGCATCCCGAATGTCCTGTTCGGTCATCTGATAGAGGTGGAAGGTGAGCTTGTCGAGGTTGGTGGCCTTGGCTTTGACGCGGGTAGGGCCGTTGGCGTAGATGGGCTGGAAGCTACCGCCGAGGAGGCTGAAGTTGGGCGGGGGTGGGCCAATCTTCACCTCCCAGCTATCGGGGGTGACTGTGAAGCCCCACTTGTCTTTCAGCCCCGCCGCGAGGGTAAACTTGTAGGTAGTATTGGGCAGCAGCTTCACTCCCTGCGTGAACACGCTGGTATTGCCCGCATCGCTGCTCAATTGCCCGATGTAGCCGCTAGGTTTAGGGCTGACCGTAAGGTACTTGGCCCAGTCTTGGTTGGGGGCAAGTGGGTTGTTGAAGGAGGCGGAGAAGCCGGTCGCGGGGGCGGCGGGCTGATTGTTGTAGCTCTGCGGGCTGTAGCCGCTCACGTGGGTGGTTTCGGTGGTGGTGAACTCCCATGTGCTGCTGTCCAGTGGGGTCGCTTCACCGACCGCAGGCTTGACCGCCCCCCCGATGACCACGCCGTAGTTGGTGCCAAACTCTAGCAGGCTGGCGGGGGTGAAGGTCATCACCGTGCTATCGGCAGACCACGCGAACGCCCCTTGCAGGGCAGAGTTGCGGTTGCCCACGTGCGGGGTGAAGGCAGTCTGCACCGAGCCATGCTCCATTGCCATATTGAACTCAACCACTATCTGGCCGTCAATCGGCACCGCGCCCGCGCCGTTGCTGGGGCTGACACGGAGGATGGCGGGCTTGATGGTGGTGAAGCTGACGCTTGCGCCCTGCGCCAATATCACCCCGCTGGCATCGGGCCAACCCGCCTTCACGCTCAAGCGATACTTGGTGGCGGACAGGAAGCCGCTGCTGGCGTGGAAGCCGACTGCGGCGGTGCCTAGCCAGACCCAGCGGCCTTGCACCGCCGGGCTAATCTGTATCCACTGACTGGGGTCGGGTTGGTTGTCCAGCGCGGTGAGCGGTATCATCGGACGGTTGAAGCTGACTGTCACCACTGTGTCGGTAGGCACCTCGCTGGCATCGGGGCTGGGCAGGGTGCGGAGGATGCGCGGAGCGGGAGCGGTGTTGAACAGCACCGCCATCGGCGCGGCCAGTGGCTTGCCCCCACTGGTTTGCGCGGTGGTGGCTACGGTCACTGTATAGGCAGAACTGGGCTTCAGGGCGGTGGCGGGGGTGAACAGCAGGGTGTTCTGCTGCCATTTGAAGTCGCCACTCAGCGCGGGGCTGACCGTGAAGGCGGACTGGGTGGAGGGTT
>JBBSEE010000320.1:0-4249 GCA_038239995.1 Chloroflexia bacterium
AAGTGATGAGTGATGAGTGATGAATGGTAAATGGTGAATGAACATCGTCATCCTCGGACTGTCAATCACCTCATCGTGGGGCAACGGCCACGCCACCACCTATCGCGGGCTGATGCGCGAACTGGTGGGGCGGGGACACGATGTGTTGTTCCTTGAGCGTGATGTGCCGTGGTACGCGGCCAACCGCGACTTGCCCCATCCCCCCTATGGCCGCACCGCACGGTACGCCAACATCACCGACTTGCAAGCCCGCTTCGCCGCCGCGATAAGGGGTGCAGATTGCGTCATGGTTGGCTCCTACGTGCCAGAGGGGGCAGCGGTGGGCGAGTGGGTGTTGGACACCGCCAGCGGGGTGGTTGCCTTCTACGATATTGACACCCCGATGACGCTGGCGAAGCTGGCGCAGGGCGACCACGAGTACATATCCCGTGAGCTAGTGCCGCGCTACCACTTGTACCTGTCGTTCACTGGCGGGCCAACCCTGCGGCGCATCGAGGAAGAGCTAGGTTCGCCCCGCGCCCGCCCCCTGTACTGTGCCTTCGACCCCGAAATATATTACCCCGAAGCGCAAGAACTACACTACGACCTTGGCTATATGGGTACGTACAGCGATGACCGCCAGCCGCCCTTGGACGCGCTGCTCATTCAGCCCGCCCGCGCGTGGCCTGTGGGTCGCTTCATCGTGGCTGGCCCCCAATACCCCGCCCATATAGCTTGGCCTACCAACGTGGCCCGCATCGAACATCTTCCCCCCGCACAGCATCGCGCCTTCTACAACCGCCAACGCTTCACCCTAAACGTCACCCGCGCGGCGATGATCCGCGCCGGTTGGTCGCCTAGCGTGCGCCTGTTCGAGGCGGCGGCCTGCGCGGTGCCGATTATCAGCGACTACTGGACGGGGCTGGACCGCCTATTCGAGTTCGACCGCGAGATACTCATCGCCCACACCCCCGCCGACACCCTGCGCTATCTGCGCGAGATGCCAGAGCATGAGCGGCGGGCCATTGGTGAACGCGCCCGCGCCCGCGTGCTGGCCGAACACACCGCCGCCCATCGCGCCGCGCAGTTGGAAGGCTACCTCACTAACCTTACCGCTGCCTTACCGCCCCCTTATCGCAACCTTACCAAACTGGCCGATTTGAGGCTAGCAAAGGTCTAGTATCCGCGCCCCGATTCCGCTATAATTCTTATGTGAAGCACGCCAAATCGGTCATCGCGCACAAATAGACGGATGCAATCAGCAGTTGGTTTATAGTTCATCTCCGTCGGTGCGAATACAAACATGGGTCTAGCAAAGGAGAACGAGACGATGGTTGCTCTAGTCAACAACCACCCCCACATCAATAGCATCAACCCGGCGGAACGGATGGAGGCGGCGATGAAGTTCCGCGAATCGATGATTAGCCTGATTGACGAGCGGCTGGCGCAGCATCGAGACTACCACCACGCCGAGGAGCGCATCGCCGTGCTGGAGCAACGCTTGCGCGAATACGCCGAGGTTATCGCCACCCTTGACAACCTAGTGATTGGCGACCGCAACGATGGGAGCGGAGTGTGGAAGTCCAACGCCGACCTCTATCTCCGCATCCTCTTGTGGATGAGCGATGGCGTGCTAGCCGATTACCGCGCCGAGCTTGAGCAGCTACGGCGGATGAAGGCGGAACGTCGGTTAACTGTGAGATTAAAGACCAAAGATTAAAGATTAAAGATGAAGGCTTGTTTCGCCCACTACAATCTTTAATCTTTAATCTCTAATCTTTTATCTTCTCTCCTTACCGCCCCTTGAAGTCCGGTTTGCGTTTCTCTAGGAAGGCCTGCATCCCCTCGCGCTTGTCCTCGCTGGCAAACAATAGGTAGAAGTTCTTGCGCTCGAACTCCAGCCCCCCCTCGATAGTGGTATCAAAGCTGCGTAGCACCGCCTCTTTCGCCAGACGCACCGCCAGCGGACTCTTGGCCGCTATCTCCTCGGCGATGCGACGCGCCTCGGTCATCACTGCTTCGACCGGCACCACGTGATTGACGTAGCCAAGCAGATAGGCCTCTCGCGCGGACAGGGTGCGCCCGGTCAGCACCATCTCCATGGCTACGTACTTGCCCACCCGCCGCGTCAGCCGCTGCGTCCCCCCCGCGCCGGGCATCACCCCGATGTTAATCTCCGGCTGGCCGAATTGGGCGGTCTCCCCCGCGACGATGATGTCGCAGTGCATCACCAGTTCGTTGCCGCCACCCAGCGCGAAGCCGTTGACCGCGGCAATCAGTGGCTTGCTTATGCGGCGGATGCGGTCCCACTTGGCGAACTGATTGCGCTCCAGCATATCAATCACGGTCGCGTCGGCCATCTCGCCAATATCCGCCCCCGCCGCGAAGGCGCGATTGCCGCTGCCGGTGATGATAATCGCGCGTATCGCCTCCTCCGCATCCAGCCCCTCCAACGCGGCGGCCAGTTCGTCCATCAGGGCCATGTTCAGGGCGTTCAGCTTATCGGGTCGGTTCAGGGTCACGGTCGCCACCGCCCCCGCGCGGCTAACTAGAATGTTCTGGTAATCATCGCTCATCGCAATCTCTCCAAGGTAGAAGGTAGAACAAGAGTAATGCACCTTCGGCAGGGCGCGATAAATCTGCGCCCCTACATTTATCACTCATCACTCACTTTTAGGGCTTCCCGGATGGCCGCATAGTTGACCTTGCGCTTCTGGTGGAAGGCGGCGAGGCCCTCGGCCACCTCTGGCGAGTCGGCATCCACACTGAGCCAGTCGCGGGCGTGGCCGACGGTCATGTGCCAGCTAAGGTCGCGCCAGAAGTTCATCTGCTGCTTGGCGTAGCGCATAATGGTGGGCAGGCGGTCGAGCAGCTTGGCGACCATCGCATCCACCGCCGCGTCAAGCTGGGCGGCGGGGACAACCTGATTTATCAGCCCCCAATCCAGAGCTTGGGCCGCCGGTATCTCCTCGCAGAGCATCAACATCTCGCGGGCGCGGCGGTCGCCAATAATGATGGGCAACCACTGGGTCGCCCCGCCTGCGGGCACGCTACCCCGCGCCGTGCCCACCTGTCGGAAGATAGCGTGGTCGGCGGCAATCGCAAGGTCGCAGGCCATATTGAACTCGTTGCCACCGCCCACCGCCATGCCGTTGATGCGGGCAATGGTCGGCTTGCCGATATTCCGCAGCCGGTCGTGGGCATCAATGAACGCGCCCATCCACTTCCAGTAGTCGTGGGGACGGTCGAGGAAGAGTTGCTGCTCGTCCAAATCTGCGCCGGTGCAGAATGCCCGCTCGCCCGCGCCGGTCAGCACCAGCACCCCCACCTCGTCGTCCCAACTGGCATCGAGGAAGGCGCGGGCCATCTCGCTGAGGGTCTGGAAGTTGAAGCAGTTGTACACTTCGGGGCGGTTAATCGTCACCGTGGCCCGCCCCGCCGCTTTGGTGTAGATAATCTTCTCGAAACCAAGTTCGGCGGGCGGCAGGCCACGCGGGTAGTCCATCATGGTCATCGCCCTACTCCTCTACTTCCGCGAACATCATGGTCACATAGTCGCGGGCGAAGCTCATCAAGTCCTTGCCCGCGGCGCGGTTCTCTGGCGACATCATCGCCGCGTCCATGGCCGCCTTGTCGTCCCAGTACATCTCGGCCATCAGGTAATAGGCTGGCTCCTCGCCGCGCACCCCGCTGGTGAAGCGCGTCACCTCCATCTTGCGTAGCCCCGGCACCTGTTGCATCAGGGGGGCGTGGACGGTGCGATAGTGCGCGTCGAACTCCGCGGCGTTCTCCGGTTGCTTGAACAAGGCCACTAGCTTAACCATAATTTGGTCGCTCCTTTGCGCTTGATTTTGCTGTTTGCGGGGTTAGTGTAGAGCAAAGGGAGGAGATTAGTCAAGCGCAGGGTAAAACCATTTTACCGCAATTTTACAAGATGTTTGCGACCCGTTAACCTAAGCAAGGTTATAATGATTGCACTAGCCGCTACTCTGTTGCTCCATCAGCTTGGCTAATGCTAACTTTACTCTGCTTACTTGCTGAGGCCGCTATGCCTCGGCTTCTTGATAAAGGAGATTTACGATGAACAAGCACCGCTTTAGTGCGCGGCTGCTCGCCCTCTTGCTGCTCGGCTTCAGCTTGGCGGCCTGCGATACCACTGCGTCCAACCCCACCGCTACGCCCGCCGCTGCGACCCCTACCACCGCTGCGCTCAACTCGACCGCCACCCCCGCTGCGGCCACCACTGAGGCCCCCGCTACCCGCGCCACCG
>JBBSEE010000321.1:0-4246 GCA_038239995.1 Chloroflexia bacterium
AAAATCCAAAATCTAAAATCTAAAATCAGTATACGATGCCGGTGCTGAAGTCGGGGTCGGGGTGCAGGTCTTGGATGTGGACGATGCCGGGCAACTCCTTACCCTCTAGCATCTCTAGGGACGCGCCGCCGCCGGTGCTGATGTGGGTTATCTGGTCGGCCACCCCCATCTGCTCGACTGCGGCCACGCTATCGCCGCCGCCGATGAGGCTGTACGCCCCTTGCGCGGTGCGCTCGGCCACCGCTTGGGCAATCGCCTTGGTGCCCGCCGCAAAATTGGGCATCTCGAACACCCCTAGCGGTCCGTTCCACACGATAGTCTGGGCCTGCATCACGGCATCGCGGAAGGTCTGTATCGTGTTCGGCCCAATATCGAGGATACGCCAGCCGTCCGGCACCGCGTCAGCGGCCACCACCTTGCGATTAGCATCATTGCTGAAGCCGTCGGCGATGACCACATCGGTAGGAATGAGCAACTTGCCACCCGCCTCGGCCAGCAGCCGTTGGGCAAGCTCCACCTTGTCCGCCTCCAGCAGGCTATCTCCCACCTTGTGGCCCTGCGCGGCGATGAAGGTGTTCGCCATCCCCCCGCCGATGAGCAGCTTGTCCACCTTAGTGAGCAGGTTCTCAATCACCCCAATCTTGTCCGACACCTTGGCTCCGCCGAGGATAGCGATGAAGGGGGGTTTCGCATCCTCCAGCACCCCGCTAATCGCCGCCACCTCCCGCTCCATCAGGAAACCGGCGACAGTGGGCAGGAAACTAGTGATGCCCACCATCGAGGCGGACTCGCGGTGGGCGGTGCCGAACGCATCGCAGACGTAGAGGTCGCCGAGGCGGGCGAGTTGGCGGGCGAACACGGGGTCGTCCTCGTCCTCCTCTTTGTGGAAGCGCAGGTTCTCTAGCACCAACACATCGCCGATGTGCATTGCGGCAATCTGCTCTACTACCGGCTGACCGACGCACTCGTCGCTGAACTGCACCTTGCGCTCCAGCAACTCGCCCAACCGCTGGGCCACCGGCTTGAGGCTGAGTTGCGGGTCGCGCTTACCCTTCGGTCGGCCCAGATGCGACATCAGAATGACCTTGCTGTCGTGGTCGAGCAGGTACTGGATGGTGGGCAGGTGGGCGCGGATGCGGGTGTCGTCGGTGATGTTGCCATCCTTGTCCAGCGGCACATTGAAGTCCACCCGCACCAACGCGCGTCGCCCGAACAGCTTTACGTCGCGTATCGTCTTCTTTTCGATTGCCATGCTTAACCCTCAGCTTCGCTCTCGGCGATGTAGGCGGCGAGGTCAGCAACGCGGCAGGAGTAGCCCCACTCGTTGTCGTACCACGACAGCACCTTGACCAAGTTCCCCCCTTGCACCAAGGTGCTGAGGCTATCCACGATGCTGCTGTGGTAGTCGCCCTTGAAGTCCATCGAAACCAGCGGGCGGGTCTCATAGGCGAGGATGCCCTCAAGCTCACCCTCGGCGGCTTCGCGCAGGGCGTTGTTCACCTCTTCGACCGTGGTATCCTTCTCGGTCTGCACCACGAGGTCAATGATGCTGACGGTGGGGGTGGGGACGCGCAGGGCGGTGCCGTCGAACTTGCCCTTTAGCTGCGGCAGCACGAGGTAGATGGCTTTGGCCGCGCCGGTGCTGGTGGGGATGATGTTCAGGGCAGCGGCGCGGGCGCGGCGCAGGTCCTTGTGCGGATAGTCGAGGATAACTTGGTCGTTGGTGTAGCTGTGGACGGTGGTCATGAACCCCTTGACGATGCCGAAGTTCTCTAGCAGCACTTTGGCGACGGGGGCGAGGCCATTGGTGGTGCAACTGGCGTTGGAGATGATGTGGTGCGCGGCGGGGTCGTACTGGTCTTCGTTCACCCCCATTACGATGGTGATGTCCTCACCCTTGGCCGGGGCACTGATGATCACCCGCTTGGCCCCCGCTTGCAGGTGCATTCTAGCCTTCTCCGCGTCGGTGAACAGGCCGGTGCTTTCCACCACGATGTCCACACCGAGGTCGCCCCACGGCAGCTTGCTGGGGTCGCGCTCGGCAAGGGTCTTGATGGCTTGCCCCTTAATCATGAACGCGCCGTCCGTCACCTCTACCTCATCGGCCTCGAACTGCTGGCCGTAGTTGGAGTCGTAGGTAAGCAGGTGGGCGAGGGTGCGGGTGTCGGTCAGGTCGTTGACCGCCACCACTTCGAGGTCGTTGCTGCCGTCCTCGTTGACCAATTCACGGATTGCCTTGAACACTTGGCGACCGATGCGGCCAAAGCCGTTGATGCCGATACGAGTAGTAGCCATTGCTGGGTTGCTCCTTTCCTCTGGGCGAGGGCCACCCGCCCCTACGTAATACGATTTTAGATTTTAGATTTTAGATTTTGGATTGTTGGGAGTTACGCAGTTGCCGGTGGCTGTGTACCTGATGACGTAGGGGCGAATCGCATCCGCCCTGCCCTACTGCGTAACACCTATTTTGGATGGTGTCAGGGCGGCAGTTCCCTACGCTGCGATCCAAGCTCAAGGCAGCATATCCGCTTACCGATAGTTCAGCAGAGCGACGGATAAAGCGGATGTAGGGGCGCAGATTTATCTCGCCCTGCTGAAGCGTAGCAACGCCCATCGTAACCGAGGCGGTTGCCCCGTATCAACGCTGTCCACTGGTCCGCTTTCGAGTCCGCTTGCTGCCTTGTCCAGAGTCTACTTTGAGTCTAAACTTGTTGCCGATTCCGCTGAACCTCATCCGCTGGCCGGTGCGACCACGTTTTACGATGATAGGGCGGGTGAATTATACCACACGGTTTGGGGCGGGGTAAAGCGGGGGTCGCCCGCCACCTTTAGCATACCATGCGGCGAGTAAAAGGGGGTGAATGGGGGATGACCGATGGTGGATTTTAGAGGGTTAGGGCCAAACGTGCTACGCACAAGGGTCGGGCCGCAGTTGGGGAGGCAGTTCGCCGCCAGGCAATTCTTTGACCGTCACTACTACCCGATAGTCGGTGCTGAGGGCGCAGCAGAAATGTCGCGCACCGCACCTGATCTTCAGAATCTCATCTCCTCTCAGGCCATTCCAATCGGTGGTGGACTTGGTTTCGCGCACCAGATACAGGTGCGGGGCAGCGGTGCCGTCGCCGTGACCGTCGCGTTGCTCCATCACAATCGCCCAGTCGGGATTGTAGTCGCCGATGGGGGTGGGGATACGGAACCAATCGGGTAGCTTGATGTACAGCTTGATGCGCTCATCGTGTTCCAAATCCCGCGCAAACTGGCCTTCAGTCGCCGAATCGTAGGGTACTGCATCGTAGAGCGAAGCACCATTCTGTCCGTCTACCCGCTTGCTGATGACCATGGGGTTTAGCGACTCAATGGTCTCTTGGAACAGGCTGATACTGTGTTCGCCGATTATCTCATAGCGGATGCTGGCAATCATCTGCTCGATTGCCTCGCGCTTGATGATGGGAACTGCCTGCTGGGCGAACTCGTAGGGGTTCTCGTACATCGCCTGCTTGGCGGCAGCACTCATCTGCTGCAAGGCGCGGAGGAGGATGCGGGGGGCAAGCAGCAGCGCGGGGGTGGTGGCCTCCATTAGGTTTGCCATAATCTGAACCACGTTCAAGCCGCTATAGTTGCGATTTAGAGTCACGCTGCGGCCAGTCGCCACCCGCACCGCCTCTAGCGCGTCGTGGTCGGCGGCGGCTTCCACCCGCGCCTTGTCAATGCTGAGGCTAGGGGCGGTTACGCCAATCTTCTCCAACTCCTGCTTGATGTTGGCGAGCATCTCATCTTCGTCTATGCTGACCGTGTAGCGGGTACGCGGCTTGATTTTATCCCATAGGGCGATGAACTCTGGCCTGCTCATGTAGTCGTGGCGCAGGTGGGCGGTTTGGCGGTCACGCTGGGCCTTGACCATGTGGGAGCCGTAATCGCGGGCTTCGGCTGCGCTGTAGTCTTCGGCTAGCTCATTCTGTAGCTGGCGCACGTATTGCTCGTAGCTCTGGTTGGCGACCACGGTAAGCAGGTTCTGGTCGGCTTCCTTCACCCGTTCGCCCTGCTGGTTGACCGCAAGGCGCATCCCTCGCCCGATTTCCTGTCGCTTCTTCATCTCGGAGATGGTCTGGTTGAGGGTGCAAATCTGGAAGACATTGGGGTTGTCCCAACCTTCCTTCAATGCCGAGTGGGCAAAGATAAACGCCACTGGTTCATCCAAGCGCAGAAGCTGCTCTTTTTTGCGCATAATCAACTCGAATGCGGATTT
>JBBSEE010000322.1:0-4243 GCA_038239995.1 Chloroflexia bacterium
ACCCCAGCGGCACCGCCACCCCCACCCCGACCCCCAGCCCGACTGCGACCGCGACCGTGACCCCAACGGTCATGCCCACTCCTTAGCACATCGCGCCCGCGCGAATAAGTAACGAAACTGCCCGATTTTGCGTAATTGCCTATGTCTGATGATTGCATATCGGGCAAGGTTGTAATATAATGGATGCGGGCCAATCGTAAGCGGCGGGCAACCTCGCGCCGCCAGCCCGGCACTCGACGCGGAGACGCAGCCCCCACCGGCGGGGCAGATACGCCCAAATCGAAAGGAGAAAGGGTTCAAACTATGTCTACAAACAATCCATCGGGAGGCAACTTCGGCCAAGAGGTGGGGCAAGGAATGCACAACGCTGCCGATACCATGGGTAACGCCGCCCGCAACCTCGGCAGCGATGCCAGTCAGGCCGGTAATAGCATGAAGGGTGCGCTGGACACCGCCGACTTGCAGAACAACCTCAACCTCGTGCTTAAGTCTATACGTGTGGCACTGGACCTACCCAAGGTACTGTTTGCCATTGTCGCCTCGCTGCTCTGGTATCTGGTCCTCAGTTTGTTGGGCGCAGCAGGGCGGGCGGTGGCCAACCGCGGCTTCGATTTTAGCGGCGGCTTCGTCACCGTACCCACCTTTGTTGACTGGCGCGATGCCATCTTCTACATCATCAACCTGCTGCTGTTTGCGGTCGGCTACGCGCTCATCTTCGGCACAGTGGTGAAGATGTGCATTGACGAGATGGAGACGGGACGGAAGACTACTTGGCAGAGTGCATTGGGCTTTGTGTTCGCCAACCTCGGCAGGTTCATCCTCGCGCCTATCTTCCTCGCCATCTTCTACGTCTTGGTGGTGCTGGCTGAGATGCTGGTCGGCTTGCTGCTCGGCCACATCGAGGTACTGTCCCCCTTGCTCGGCTACATCCTGTTCATCCCCCTGATTATCTTCAACATCGTGCTAGTAGTGGGGGTCTATACCACTGCCTTCCTGCTCTTCCCCGCGGCGATAAAAGAGGGTGGCGGCCCGATGGACCTTGTGGCCCGCACTTTCAGCCTTGCCCGCCGCGCAATTGGCCCCGTTGTCATCTTCGCGGTCATCTACCTGCTGGTCATCGGTCTGTTCAGCGCGGTACTCGACCGACTGGTGGGCTATGGCACCACCTTGACTGAGCAAGTCTATCGCGGCCATGCCGTCAACTTCATCAGTGCCAAGGGCTATGCCGATGCAGGCACCGCGCTGAAGTGGTCACTTGATGTAATCAGCGCAGCGGTTTCCGCGTTGCTGTTCATCGTGCTACCGTCCGCCGCAGCCTCGGCTTTGTTCCTCAACCTCGCGCCCAAGTATCCACCGCTGCCCAAGCCGGTGCGGGCGCAGGCCCAGCCGCAACAGCCGCCCTATCCGCCGCAGCAGCCTCCATATGGTCAACCTCCATACGGCCAACAGCCGCCCTACGGCCAGCAGCCACCCTACGGCCAACAGCCGCCCTACGGCCAGCAGCCACCCTACGGCCAACAGCCGCCGCAGCAATATCCGCCCCAGCCGCCTTACGGCCAGCAGCCACCCCAGCAGCAATCGTGGCAGCCTCAGCCGCCCGCACAGCAGCAAGGTTGGGAGCAGCCCTATACGCCGCCACCTCCGCCCTCGGCTCCGCCCCCACCCGCGTCTACCAGTGGCCTACCCGATGCCCTGCAATACGGCCAGCCCCCCTACGCCGCCCCTTCGACTAGCCCAACGCCCGACTCCATCCCCCGCACCGAAATCGTGCAGGACAAGCCTAGCGATAGCTCGTCGCAAGGGGGCAGCGGTGGCAGCGGCGGTGGTGGGGCCAGCTAGCAGGCTGACCCACCCCCAACTCCTCCCGGCGGGAGGGAAGATAAAAACAGGGACGGATGCACACTCGCATCCGTCCTTTTCTTTAATCACTATCTTTGCCCTTTTGACGAAGGACAAGCAGTTGATTGCTTTCGATGAGCGTTGATGTACTTGGGCTGGGCGGATGCGATTCGCCCCTACGTCATCCTCGCTAGTTCAGGAAAAGTGTGAGTGCAAGGATAATACTCAAACCTCAAACCTCAAACCTGCCTTATTTGCCTTGCAAGAAACGGTCAACCGCGTTGGCGACACCGAGGGCGGGGCGGTCGGGCTGATTGTAGAGCAGGGCGCGGTCGGTGGGGTTGGTCATATAACCCATCTCTAGGATGAGCATCGGGGTGCTGGCATCCACTGCGTAGGGGTTGCGGCGGGCGTAGAAGGCGTAGTAGCCGCTCATATTGCGGGTAATCGCGTAGCTGCGCGACAGGGCGGTAGCTGATGGGTATTCGATGTAGAAATCGGCCAGCAGGCGGCGGTTGGCGGGGTCGTTGATGTAGCGGGGATAGGCGGCCTTGAAGCCGTGCGCCGTCGCGCTGCTATCGCCATCGGCGTGCAGGGCCACGAACACATCGGCGCGGCAGCCAATCGGCACCGTCGCGGGCAAGACCCGCACATCATAGCCGCGCCCCCGTAGGATGGTGGCGGCGCGAGTGGCGACATCGAGGTTGACCTGCCACTCGGCCCGCCCCGCCGCGTAAGTGCCATCGCTGCGGAACTGGGCGAGTTGCCACGGCAAGTCCTTGTTCTGCCAATGCCCCGCCTGCAACACCACCGTGCGCGGAGTCTGAGGCACAGGCGTAGGCACCGCGGTGGGGGCGAAACTGGGGGTGGCCGGGGTGGGTACGCCAGCGGGGAGGGTGAACTGACCATCGGGCGGTGGGGGTAGGGCGGGCGCAGCAGTGGTGGGCAGCAGCTTGCCGTCGGGGCTGAAGCCGCTGGGTGGGCCGGGCATCTGCATCGCCTCGTCAATCATAAACTGGTCGTGCAGCGGGCCACGCGGCGACTTCGGGCTGGGGGTGGGTATCGCGGGCGGCGGGGTTGGCGTAGGATAGGCGGCCTCATCGCAACTCATCACCCTATCGTTGGCTGAATTAGCGGGCAAGGTGGGTGGCGCGGGTGGCGCAAACATCATCGTCAGCGTGGTGATGAAGGCGACAATTGCGCTTATCGCGCGTAGCAGGCTGGGGGTGGTGTCCATACGATTTTAGATTTTAGATTTTGGATTTTGGATTGTTTGAAGTTATACCAAATAGCTAAGGAGATGCAGTAAATTCTGGCAGGCTGGCGCAGCTTTCCACAATCCAACCCCAACCAGCCAGCCGCCGTATCCGCTCACTGTCGGCGGCTAGTTCCTCAAGGTATGCCCCAATCGCCTCCTGCTTCGCCGCCACGCTATCATATACGCGCCCCTCAATGGCCCGCCGCACTTCTTCAAACACTCGCTCCGCCGGGTTCAACTCTGGGGAGTAGGGCGGTTGAATGACTTGCTTGACCTCGACTGCACGGGTGAGTTTGGCCCGATGCCCCAGCGCCCCATCCCAGATTACTGCCGCCACCCCCAGCTGCTTAAACTGGGTCAGTGTCTGAGCACAGCTTTCTTTCTTCATGTTCGCTTGCCATTGCCAGTACAGCTTACCCACCCGCCCATCCACCGCCAGCACCAGATAGCCCCAATCGTAGACCAGCTGGATGCGTTGCACCGGCTTGTAGCCGCGCCCCGCCCATACCCGCCGCACTTGGCCGATTAGCCCAAAGCGCATCTCGTCGGCCCAGGCAATCCCCGCGCTGCCGCTCACTTGCTGCTGGTACAACTCAGCAGTTAGCCCCCCTTTTTCCACCCCGCTTGGGCTTGGTCATCGGCTTTGAGGGCATGGGGACGCGGTACTTTCTTCTTCACCCGCAGACGGCGCAACAAACTGTAGACCCCAGTGCGACGATAGTGCGCCTGATACTTATCTTCGATGTGGTGCTTAATGTCCTCAGCAGTGTGGAATTGGCCTTGATTGATATCAGTGAGCAAGGCTTGTTGCTGTGCGGGAGTGAGGCGGGCGGGTACGCCTTGCCTGCCGCCGTTACGATGCTTTAGCACAGCGGCGAGGCCACCCTGACGATACCAGCGTAGCCAGCGTTGCAGCGTGTCATAGTGAACGGCGAGTAGCGGGGCGACTTGGCCGATGGTGCGGCCTTCACGCACCAACCAGAGGGCGTGCAGACGGGGGCGTAGCTCAGGGTCAGTTTGCTTGAGGAACAACTGCTTGAGGGTAGCGGCATCTTCGTGCCAATCAATCTTCAGTGGGCGACCACGCATTGTCCACCTCCTTTATGTGCTACCCTATTATACCGCATCTCCTTTGCTATTTGGTAT
>JBBSEE010000323.1:0-4226 GCA_038239995.1 Chloroflexia bacterium
GCGCTGGTGTTCGCGGGCAAGGCGTTGCATCAGCTTGACCACCTGAGCGCATTCCGCATCGTTGACGTAGGCGGCCTGCATTCGCACCAGTTCACCCTCTAGCACGACCAGCACATCGCCGTTGCCCAGCAACAACTCCGCCCCGCTGCTGCTCTGGCCGGTGCTGCTCCGCGCCTCCTCCGCGTTGGCGACGTGGGCGACGATGCGGGCGGGGAAGTTGCTGCGGTTGCCATCGCCCACCAGCGCGGGGTCGGGCTTGCGGTTGGCGGCTAGCACATGGATACCGTGCTGCGGGCCGCGCCGACACAGCGTCTTCAGCGCAGCAGCGAAGCGGCGCGAGTCGGCGGCGAGTAGGGGGGCCGCGTCGTCAATCGCCACCACGATACGCGGTTCGGCCACCTCGTTCTCCTCGCGCCATTCGAGGTGGCGGGCCAGCCAGCCCAGCCGATGCACCGCGTCGAGTGGGTCGCTGATGATAGGAGTGAGCAGGTGAGGCAGACCGTCGAGCGGGGCGAAGTTGCTGCTGCGCTTGGCCGCTTCGATAACCAGCATCTGCACCTCCTGCGGCGCGTTGGCAAGCGCAAGGCTGACCAGCATTCCGCGCAGCAACGCGCTCTTGCCCCCGCCGCGCTCACCACTGAGCAGCACATTGCCGACCCCTTGCCCATCGAGGCGCAGCAGCAGGGGCGTACCCTCACTGTCGAGGCCGAGCAGGGCGGTTGCCGGTGGCATCTCCTCATCGTCGCCGAACTCGCCCGCATCCAGTCGCTGGTAGAGGTGCAGCAGCTTGACCGTCTGGGGGTCGCTGCGCGGCACTTCGAGGGTGATGACCCCATCACGCACACTGAGGCGGCAGCCGCTTACCCCCAACTCTTGACCGATACGCTCCAGCAATCCGGCGATGCGCGAGGGGCGTACCTGCGGGGGCAGGTCGAGGTTGAACCCCATCAGGCGCGGCGAGACCGTGCCGCCCGCCACGCGGCCTTCTACGCCGTGCGTGTGCAGCACATACTCAATCGCGTTCGCGCTATATTCGAGCGTATCCTTCATCGGTTGGGTTTCTCTGGTTATGGGGATAGGGTTGCGCCGCGTTCCGCCAGTTGGCGCAATGGCTGCTTTAGAATGTTTGTTCTAAATTGGGCCAAGGCTATTATAGCACAACTGTTCTGGACAATGCAAGAGTTTTATGCACCAATTTTGGGGGATTTTTATGAGAATCTGCGGGGGTAAGTAGGGAAATGCACACCCACCCCCAGCCCCTCCCGGTAGGAGGGGAGTGTTACGCCCGGTGGGAGGGGAGTTTAACGAGTGAGCGCGGCCCATGCGCCGTCGCGGTAATGCAGAATCGTGCCGCCGGTGCCGACCGCCCAGCCCTCGCTGGCCGAGAGCATTGCCACATCGGTCAGCACTTGGTTGGGGGTGGGGTCGTTGACCGGCAGCCACTGCCCATTGATATAATGGAGGATGACATCATCGCCCACCGCCCAGCTTTCGGTGGCGGAGACGCGGGTGATGTTGTACAGGCCGTGCGCGGTCGGCTTGCTATCGAACGTCCACTTGCCCGCGGCATACTTGAGCAGATAGCCGTTGCTGCACACCGCCCAGCCGAGGCCGTCGGAGAGCATCAGCACCGCGCGAATGTCCTTGTCGGTGGGGCTAGCCACCTGTGCCCAACCGCCGCCGCTGTAGCGCAGGATATGGCCGCCGTCGCCCACCGCCCAGCCAAAATTGGAGGAGAGCATATAGATGCTGTACAAGTTGCTGTTGGTGGGGCTGGTGATGGCGTTCCACGCACCGTTGGTGAGATGTAGGATGGTGCCGCCGTATCCCACTGCCCAACCCTCGCTGGCCGAGACCATGGCGATGCTCCGCAAATCCTTGTCCACCCCCACTGGCCCGCTGACCGCTTGCCACCCGCCGCCGGTGTAGTGCAGGATGATGCCAGCGGAACCGACCGCCCACCCCTCGCTGGCCGAGAGCATCGCCAAGCCGTATAGGTCGCCGGTGGCCGGGCTGCTGACCACGACCCACTGCTTGCCATTGTAGTGGAGGATGAGGCCGTTCACCCCCGTGGCCCAGCCGTCGGTGGGCGTGAGCATCGCCACATTGCGTAGCTCCTCGTTGATGGGCGTGGGCGCGGGCGGTTGGAGCGCGAAGTAGAGGACGGCGGCAAGGGCAATGAGCAACACTGCCCCGCCAATGAACACGCCGTTTCGGGGCAGGCCGAGCAGGGTCGGCGATGTCGCGGTATGGTCTGGTGGGGTGGGGGGTGGAACGGTGGTCGCGGTGGGCTGGGCGTGGGGCTGCGTAGGGGCGGTGTCGCTCGTCGCCGCTGCCTCGACTGGGGCAGGGTGAGGGGTGGTGCTGAGGCGATTGAGCGCGGTGGTGATGTTGTCCGAGGCGTTCATCACCGCGTTGGCAACCGGCGATGCGCCCGCCGCGTCGCGCTGCTTCGCCCAGTCTATCCACGCGGGGTCGGGCGGGGGCTGCTGTACGCTGAGGACGATGGGCACACTCTGGTTGAGCAAATCTATCAGTTGGCTCATGCAGCAGTTGTCGCGGCAATATTGGATGAGGTTGATAGCGCGTTCGCTGAAGTTGTCGCCGAGGTTGTCGTAGCGCAGCGCGAGGTCGTTGCGGTTGTCGCTGAGGTAGGCGACAATGGGGCGCAGGTCGCCATCGTCCATATGCGCCAGCATCCGCCGATATAGCTCTTGCACCGAGGTTGTCACCGCCATTGCCTGCCACCTCCAACTATTGTTGGTGATGATGCTAGCACAGGGAGCGGCGGCTGTCAAGCGAATCAAAAAGCCCCGCCTTTATCGGCGGGGTCAGTGATGGTTGCCTTACTCAATCGTTGGCCGAAGCGACCTCTTGGATGCTGGCTGCATCCACCCATATCGCCGCCCAAGTCTGGTCGGTGTTGTAGTTGTAGAGGCGCACCGCCATGCTGGTCGCGCCGGGCGGGGCGAGGGCGGTGATGGTGACGGGGGTCCAGTCTGGCGCGGCGATGTTGCTAAAGGTGCGATACCGCCAGTTGGCGGCGTTGCCCGCGATGGCGTAGAAGACGGGGCCAAACTTGAAGTAGGCATTGTCGGTGCTGCTACCCTTGAACATCATGGTAATCTGGTAGGTGTGGCCGGCGATGACCGGCACGCTCATGCTCTCGATGCCGCCCGCCTCGGTGTTCATCATCACCTCGCCGCTGGTGGCGAAGAAGGTGGAGCAGATACCGTCGTAGTGCTGCCCCAAATCGGTATGCACCGAGCCAGCGCGTGGCAAGCCCTCGCTGTAGCTGCTCCACGCCGCGCATTGGGTCTTACCGTCGAATCCGGCGTTGGGCAGAATCATCGAAGCGAGTATCATGGTTGTTACCGCTGAAATTGCCAAAGTGCGAAACATTATCCGCCTCCTTATATATATGGTTGTGAGTACCATTGCCTTGTTGAATGAGAAGGAAGTCCTATGTGGTACTAGCCCAAAAGTCCTATTTTGGGTATTATACCACATCAACCTTACCAAACACCTTACCAAATCGCACTTTTCCTTGCCAATTCGCAAGTTCGGGTTCACTATTGCGCGAAGGTGGCATTTTTGTTATGCTTACGGTAAGGAATGACGTGCGAAGGAGCAGATGTGGCGAACAAGAGGCAAGGGGCGGGGCCGCGCACCGCTCTGGCAATCGGCGCGGGCAAGCTGGCGGGTTGGCTGGCGCGACGGATGGGTCGGGGGGGAGGAACAGCCCTGCCGGGGTTGGTGGCCGCGCGGCTCGACCCCCAGCTGGTGAGCAAGCTGGTGGCCGCCCTGCCGCGTAGGTCAGCGATAGTGACCGGCACCAACGGCAAGACCACCACCACGCGAATGCTCTCCACCATCTTGCAGGCAGCGGGCTGGCGGGTGCTGCACAATCGCAGCGGCAGCAACCTGATGCGTGGGCTGGCGAGTACGCTGGTCAGCGCGACGAGCGCGGGCGGGCGGCTGGAGGAGGATTTCGCCCTGTTCGAGGTGGATGAGGCGGCTACCCCTGCGGCGGTGGCGGCGGCACAACCCCGTGTCCTGTTGATTAACAATCTGTTCCGCGACCAACTAGATAGGTATGGCGAGGTGGACACGGTGCGGCGTAAGTGGCGCGAGGCGATTGCCAAGCTGGACCCGAGCGCCACCGTGCTGCTCAACGCCGATGCGCCTGCGGTTGCCTCGTTGGGGCTCGACGCGGTGGCCGCGCA
>JBBSEE010000324.1:0-4226 GCA_038239995.1 Chloroflexia bacterium
AGTATACGCTGGGCAATATGTGGAGCCGCGGCCTCATCGGAGGGACTAGGTTTTGAGGGTGCTAATCTGCGTCGAGGGGGGCGGCGAGTCGAACGCCACCAGTGTGATATTTCGCAACAACTTTGCTGAGTTCTTCGCCAAAGCGTTGCCCCAGCATCATCTGCCCAAGATACAAGCCTGCGGGGGACGGGATGATGCCATTGCCGTGTTCAACCGCGCCATAAGGGAGCAATGGGCGGACATCGTGTTGCTGCTCGTGGATAGCGATGGGCCAGTTGCCTACAACCTCAGCCCCAAAGAATACCTCCACCAGAAAGTTGGCGGTCGGGCAGTGAACGCTGAGGAGGAGCAAGTACACTTGATGGTACAGTGCATGGAGGCATGGTTTCTGGCCGACCCTGCTGCGCTCGCCGCATATTACGGCCCAGCGGTGAAGAAATCGCGCCTGCTACGCCGTTCCGATGTCGAGCAAATCAACGATGCGGAAGCGCGGCTGAGAAAAATAGCCAAGCGCGGCGGCAAAGAATATCTGAAGCGGCATGGCTTCGTGCTTATTGGTATGGTCAACCCCGACAAGGTAAGGGCGCAAGCCAAGCACTGCGACCGACTGCTACGCAAACTTGAGCAGGAGCTGGAGCGCAGAAGTTAGCTCATCCTTATCACCATCAGCATCATCATTGCCTTTCTTGCGCTTCTCCGCTATAATAGTCGCGTCAGGGTGGGGCGGGCGTGCCGCCACCCATCTGTAGACTATCAGCCAAAGGAGACACGCAAGAGATGAATAAGCTACGCAGCATCCGCGAGAAGAAGGGGCTGTCGCTGTCGCAACTGAGTGCCCGCGCCAGCATCCCCGCCCGCATCCTCGGCGAGTACGAGGAGGGGCGACAAGCGATACCCATCCCCCACGCCCGTATCTTGGCGAAGGCGTTGTGGGTCAAGGTGGAAGATTTGTTCCCCCCCGCCCAACCGATTGCCGGGCTTGCCACTCCACCGCCCCCCACCCCCCACCCCACTCCGCCTAACCTAGTGGCGGCTAGTGATGCCCAACCCAGCGTTGCTCCCCGCCCCGGCTGGGGTAGCCCGCCGAAGCCGCCCCGCCCACAAGGAGGCAAGCCGCCCAAATCGCCCAAGCCACCCCCCGAACCGATTATCTTGCCCGCCACCGAGGGACAAGTGACGGAGATATTGCGGCAAGGTCATCGCGCCGGTCTGGACGAGGATGCGATTGCCGCCGAGGTGGGCCTGCCGCTCACCGAACTGAACCGCAGCCAAGCGCGGGAGTGGATTAGGATTATGCGCGAGCGGGCCGCCACCATTACCGGCGATACCCGCAGGTCCGAATCCGCCACCCGCCTGCCCGATGACCGCGAGCCGCAGTACCTTGCCCAGCAGCGCGAGGCGGGGGCGATCTTCACCTTCACCATGTTCGACGGCCAACTGTTTACCGGCCAGATAAAGGATTTCACCCCCTACACCATTGTGGTCATGGGCGACGATGGCAACGATGTGGTGCTACGCAAGCTGGGGATTGCCTACTACCAGAAGGTGGGTACGGGGCAGCCGCTGGCGGTGTTGAGCGCGGCGGCGCAGGATAAACCGCACGCCGATGTCGCGCTTGCGCTGCACAAGGGGGAAGTATCTCCCCCCCAAGCCCCCGCCGCCGAGGCCGGATTGGCGGATGACGGTGAGCCGGGGGTGTATGGCAGCGACGAACACGCCACCCGCCAAGAAGAGGACAGCCGCCGCGACGATGTCGCCGATACGCCGGGTGAGCCGCCGCTCCCCGCTGCGCCCAAGAAAGGGGGCAAGCGATGAGCCTGAGCGACCACCTGAAGCTGCTCCGCGCCCGCAAGGGGGGGGTTGGCCCGATGGAGATTGAGGCAGCCACAGGCGTGACTGCCCACGCCATTAACTATATTGAGATTAAACATCGGCGGGTGGGCGAAGACGATGAGATGCTGGGCAAGCTGGCCGCCTACTTTGGCACTACGCTGGAAGAGTTGCAGCATCACCGTGAACACTTCCGCAAGAAGCTGACCGCCGCACTCTACATCCACCAAGATAGCGGCGAACCGATTACCCTCAAGCTGGAATCCGGCCACGAACTGAGCGGGGTGGTAGACTGGTTCGACCGCACCGCGATTGCCCTCCGCGATGTGGCCGAGCCGCACATCGTCGAGCGACACGCGGTGGTGGATTGGCGCTTACCGCATCAGGGGTTGGGGATTAGGCAAACCGAAGGGGCGCACTGACGTGCGCCCCGATTATGTTGCCCATTCACCCACGAACTGACGAATATGGCGGGCGGTGCTAGCCCCCAATATCAGGGTGGTATGGCTGTGGCCGCTGAGAACGAGGCGTGACCCCCAGCGTTCGGCGAGGCGCAACGCATATTCGGGGAACACGGTGCGGTCGGCGCGGCCCTGCATAATCATGATGCGCTGGGGGTCAATCGCGGGCCGATAGCGACCGGGGAAGATGGTCTTCAGCGCGGCGGCAGTCTGGGTTGGGGTCAGTCCCTGCGCCTCCAAGCCAGCGCGGGTGAAGCGGCTGAGTTGTGACCGCCAGAACACGCGGTCGAGGCGGACGGCGGGCATCAGTGGGATGGCGTAGGCGAGGCGCGGCTCAAACTGGGCGGCGAGGGCGGTGACTAGCCCGCCGAGGCTCTCGCCTGCCACCCCCACGCTGCTCACCCCCTGTGCCAGCAACCAACCGACCATTGCCTGCACATCCCAAGTCGCCTGCTGCATCGAGCGCACCGTCTGTGGCAAGTCCGCTCCGATGCTGAACTCGCCGCTGTAATAGGAATCAGTGGGAGTGCGCTGCATATGGTAGGGCTGCTCAATCAGCAGCAGATTCATCCCCAGCCGCGCCAGCCAGTGCAGGCCGAGGTTGACCCTCAGCCACAGCGTCTCCACCCCCCAGCCGTGAACGTACAGCATGGTGGGGGCGGTGGGGGTATCCGCGCGGTAGACGTGCAGGGCATGGATGAGGTTATTAGGCGGGTCGCCCGCGACTGGGCTGGGCATGGTCACTGCCGCGGCGGTGTAATGCTGGCTCCACTTGCGGTTGATAGGGTGGAGCATGGGGGCGAGGGCGGCGGGCTGGGTGCGAGCCGCGCCGAGGTCGTAGGCGGGCCGGGGCGGCCACGCGCCATTACCCGCAATCAACGCTGCGGTCTGGGCCGGGTCAGACGACGACGGATGGCTCTTCCTAATCTGGGTGAAATGACTGATTTGCGCCAGTGTATCATCGAGCAGCGCGAACACGGGGTTGCCTCGCTTCATGTTTGCTCCTTTGTGGGCAGAATAACGTGGAAGATGCTGCCTTGACCGGGGGCACTGTCCACCGCCAGCATCCCCCCGTGCATCTGCACCAAACTCTTGACGATGTATAGGCCGAGACCCAAGCCAGCGGGGTTCGGTCGCGCCTCTTGCCCCTCATCCACAGCGCGATAGAAAGGCGCGAAGATGAGGCTCTGCTCGGTCGCGGCGATACCGATGCCCTCATCGCCGATACTGAGGCGGACGCGGCCCGGCTGGGCTTCCGCGCGGATGGTAATCGGGGCGGTGGGGTCGGAGTAGGCGGCGGCGTTGGCGAGTAGGTTGTCCACGATTTGGCGCAGCCGGTCGGGGTCGGCCCACAGCGGCGGCAAATCGGTGGGGATGTCCACCGCAATGGTCCGCCCCTGCGCGTGGAAGGGGACAACCGCTTGGGCCACCAATGCAGCCAAATCCACCGCTTGGGGGGCGAACGGCAGCCGTCCCGCTTCGATGTTGCCCACCGCCAGCACCTGCTCCACCATTCGGGCCAGCCGCTGCGCCTCGGCGTGTATCTGGGCCACTATCTCGCGGCGTTGCGGGGCGGAGTAGTCGTGGTCGAGCAGCAGTTCGCTGAGGGCGGTCAGGCCGGTCAGTGGGGTGCGTAGCTCATGCCCTACCATCGCCAGCAAGCTCGCCTTGGCCCGCTCCATCTCCCGCTCGCCCCCCACCTCGCGCAGGAGGATGAGATTCGAGGTTTGAGGTTTGAGGTTTGAGGTTTGAGTGAGTGATGAGTGATGAGTGAGGAGTGATGAATGAGGCGGTGTTGGGGCGTGATTTATCCCGCCCTGCTCCTCTCCATTGCTTTCATCGCTATTTGGCAGGGCGATGACGGTGATGCTTACTTGGTGGAGCTTGCCGTCGCGGGCGGTGATTTGGGTTTCTGCTTCGCTGTAGTGCTGGTCG
>JBBSEE010000325.1:0-4224 GCA_038239995.1 Chloroflexia bacterium
GCCCTGTCCAACTGCGTAACTCCTATTTATACCTACCAGTGATGGTGATGGGGTTTTATCGGTAGGGGCGCAGATCGACCGTGCCGACCCGTTTTCACCTCATCACCATCAACCCTTGCTATTACTTGCCCATCGCAGTGGAGGCAGCCTTCACCAGTTGGGACTGCGTGGCGGCCACATCCTGCTTGGTAACGAAGGCGTTGACCGCATCGCTGTAGTCCTTGGCCCAGCTATCCTTAGCCGCTGCGCCGTGAACCACGCTGGGGACAATCACGTCCTTCTTCCAGTCCGCCATCGCGCTCCGCAGATAGTCGTTGTAATCGGTCTTGCCTGCGTCGAGGCGAGCGGGAATGGAACCCTTGAGCGGGTTGAAGACATCTTGGCCCGGCTGCGAACCGGCCAGCTTCAGCCACGCCACTGCATTGTCGCGGTCCTTGGCGTTCTTGGGCAGGGCGAAGGTATCGGACAGCGCATCGTAGATGCCCGCGGTGCCGGGGGCATTGGCCCAGCCGTAGTCGGTGAACTTCTTGGCAACGTAGTCAGCGTTGGCCCAGTCACCCATGATGGTCATCGCGGCCTTGCCGTCAATCACCTCTTGGTTGGCTTGGTCCCACGTCAGCGAGGCGTGGTCAGGGTTGATGTAGCCGAGCATCTTCTTGAAGTTGTTGAGTGCTTCCGTGACCTTGGGGTCGTCCCACTTGGTCGCGCCCGTCCACAGGCCCTTCCAGCCGTCCGCGCCGAGGGTGCCAATCAGGATGGTCTCGAACAGGTGGGGGGCAGCGAAGCTATCCTTGTCGCCGAGGGCGAGGGCGTAGATACCCTTAGCCTTCAGGGTGTCGGCGGCGGTGAAGAAGTCGGCGAAAGTAGCGGGGGCCTTCAGGCCATTGGCATCGAAGACCTTCTTGTTGTACCACAGTACGTTGGCGCGGTGGATGTTCACCGGCACCGACCAGTAGTGCTTGACCCCATCCGCGCCGGTGGAGGAGACGATGTCCAGCACCCCCTGCGGGAAGGCCTTGTCCCAGCCCTCGGACTTGTAGATGTCGTCTAGGGCTTCGACCTGACCGGCAGCCACGTAGCCGTCAATCAGTTCATGGCCCATATGCACTTGGAAGGAGTCGGGCGGGTCGCCATTCTGCATTCGGTTCTTCAGCACCGCCTTGGCATCCTGACCCGCCGCCCCTGCTACTGCGGAGTTGACGATTTGGACGTTGGGGTTCTGCTGATTGTAGAGCTTGTACAGTTCCTTGAGGCCAGCGGCCTCGCCGCCAGTGCTCCACCACGAGAACATCTCCAGCTTGCCGCTCAGGTTGCTGCCGGTGGCCGCGGCGGTGGTGGCAGTGGGGTTGCCGCCGGTAGCTGCCGCCGGGGTGGCAGTGGGGTTGCCGCCCGTGTTGCCGTTGCTGCCGGGAGTGGCAGTCGCGTTATCGCCGCCGCACGCCGCCAGCATGGGGACGAGGGCCAGTATGGTGACGAATACCATCATTCGGGACTTATAACTCTTCACTAGTTCCTCCTTTGGAAAGCTATGACTAACAAGTTGGGCACAGGCACGCTGAAGCCGATGGTCGCCGCCACCCTTCGCCACCAACGCATACGCACCATCTACCAACGCTGCACCGGGCGAGGGCAGTAGCGCGTATTAGCGGATCTAGGGTCAGGGTATATCGGGGGGCAAGCTTGGTTGCATCAGTGGCACTCGGTCATTCTATAACGGGGGCAGTTCATTTGTCAAGCGGCTGCACAAAATCCTATGAAATCGTTACAGCGATATGTGACGTTGTCTCCGTCGCCCGCGATTGACATTGGCCTGCTGCCATGATATTCTTAACCACGAGCTATATTCTTCCTCCGCTACCGTCGTCCCCAAGTTGCGTGGGGCAGAGGTGGTCTACCGAATAACTTAGCCAGCTAGTTGTCTGTGATTCAAATCGTCGCCGCAAAGAAAGGTAGAGACCAATGACCACTCGTCGTGGAAGGCTGGCGGTGCTATTCGTACTTACGCTCGGCCTTGTATTCTCCAGCACTTCGTTTATCAACAACCTCTCGCAGCCCTCACCTTTTACCAGTAGCAAAGGGCCAAGCATCATGCTCGGCACTAACCTAAACTCGCACACGGAGACCAATTACTGGTCGGCAATGTTCAACCCGCCAGAGAAGAACGGCATCGTGGGGCACGATTACCACCACGACACCTCGCCGCCGCTGCGCGATATGCCGCAAATCCCGCCTCAGCCCGCCACCCCCATCGAGCCGCCTGCCGAGGCCAATCCCAACCCCTCTGATGAGATTGGGCACGCCGATGTGCCGGACGCATCAGCGGTGCAGCGCAGCCTTGCCCCCAAGCCATGCCTCCCACCAACCTCAACTTCAATGGTATCCCCTTCCCCGGCGTAAGTTGCAATTGCGCCCCGCCCGACACCGATGGCGAGGTTGGCTCCACCCAGTACCTACAGATGGTCAACGAGGGCTATCAAGTCTTCGATAAGACCAGCGGCGGTTCGCTGCTCGGCCCCAACGCGATTAGCAGCGTGTGGTCGGGTTTCGGCGGGGCCTGCCAAAATGGTGGTTCGGGCGACCCCATAGTTCTCTACGACCAACTGGCGAACCGCTGGCTGATTAGTCAATTCGCCACCGCCACTGGCGGCCTGCCGATTACCGATGAGTGCATCGCGGTGTCCACCTCCGCCGATGCGACTGGCAGCTATAATCGCTATGGCTTCCACCTCGGCAGCAACTTCTTCGACTACCCGCACTTGGGGGTGTGGCCGGATGCCTATTACATGAGCATGAACGTGTTCAACGCCGCTGGCACTATCTACCTCGGCCCCCAACCCTTCGCCTTCGACCGCGCCGCGATGATGGCAGGCACCGCCGCCACCTTCGTCTCCCCCGTCGGCCCCCTCGGTGGCGGGATTGACCCCATCCTCCCCGCCGACCTCGATGGCTCGCTCCTCCCCATTGCCGGTGCGCCCGAAACCTTCGTCCGCTTCCCCGGCGCGGGCCAGTACACTATCTACCACTTCCATGTGGACTTCGCCACCCCAGCCAACTCGACATGGACCACCTTCGCTAACCCCGCGGCGGCGGGCTTCACCCAACTTTGTGGCAACACCCGCAACTGTGTGCCCCAATCGGGGTCAGCTAACAACTTGGATGGGATTGGCGACCGCCTGATGTTCCGCGCCGCCTACCGCAAGTTCGGCGACGGCCATGAGGCGTTGGTGATTAACTATACGGTCAATTCTGGCGGGGTAGCCGGGGTGCGCTGGGTGGAACTGCGTAACGTTACCGCCGGGCCAGTCACTGTCTTCCAAGAGAGTACCTACCAGCCCGACACCACATGGCGGTGGCTGGGCAGCGTGGCGATGGACCAGAGTGGCGACCTCGCCCTCGGCTTCAGTGCATCGAGTGCCAGCATCTTCCCCCAGCTTCGCTATGCGGGCCGCCTCGTTGGCGACCCCCTCAACCAGTTGGCGCAGGGTGAAGCGCACCTCTTCGATGGCACCGGCTCCCAAACCGGCAGCGGCAATCGCTGGGGTGATTATAGCGACATGACCGTTGACCCCGTGGACGACTGCACCTTCTGGTATACCAACGAATATTATGCCACTACTGGCAGCTTCAACTGGCGCACACGGATTGGCAGCTTCAAGTTCCCCTCCTGCGGCGCAGTTACCCCCACCCCCACTGCCACCCCCACCGCGACGCGCACCAATACGCCGACGAATACGCCGACCCTCACCAACACGCCCACCAACACGCCGGTCAACACCAACACGCCGACCAGTACACCGACGCGCACCAACACGCCGACGAATACGCCGGTGAACACTAACACGCCGACGAATACGCCAACCAATACCAATACGCCGAGCAATACGCCAACTATTACGCTCACCCCGACCAATACGCCAACCAATACCAATACGCCGAGCAATACGCCAACTATTACGCACACCCCGACCAATACGCCGGTGAACACCAACACGCCCACCAACACGCCGACTCGCACTAGCACCCCGACCAATACGCCGGTGAACACTAGCACACCCACGAACACCAGTACGCCAACGAACACGCCGACGCTCACTAGCACTCCGACTAACACGCCACTGAACACTAGCACGCCGACCAGTACCAACACACCGACAAACACGCCGGTGAACACCAACACACCGACCAACACGCCGGTGAATACTAGCACGCCCACCAACACGCCGA
>JBBSEE010000326.1:0-4224 GCA_038239995.1 Chloroflexia bacterium
AGCGGCTGCCCCTCCCCATCTAGCGTCGCCGCCCGCATCATGCTGGTGCCGATGTCTAGCCCAAGCGGTCGCGCGGTCTGTCTATTGATTGCGTTCATTGCACCTCCTCGTGGTGTCACACCCACACTAACTGAGGGGTCAAAAAAAGAGGCGAAGGTTCTCGCGGCTCTTCCCAGATAGTTAGTGTTCGTATGACACTATTATAAGGGATACCGGGGGAGTTGTCAAGGGGGAATGCGGGGCAATTTGGGGTGGAGGGCAAAGAAAAGGGCGAAACGGGTGTCCGTTTCGCCGCGCAGAAAAGTACAACCACGTGCAATGTTGCTCGTGCTTAAAATCAACCTAGATTAGGTCGGGATACTATTCGGTATCGAGGTCTCCGATAATACCACCATCGGTACCACCGCCACCAACACTATCATCGAGGTCTCCGATGATACCACCATCGGTGCTGGGTTCGTCAGCAACGACTACTACGTGGACAGTGGGGCTACTTGCTACCGTGTGGGTAACGGGCGCAAGCATGGTCGCGAGGGTCAAACCAAGCGCAATGAGGAGACCAAATGCAGCTGCGATAATCTTCTTCATGGTACACCTTTCTGCATTGCTGAGAATGCTAATCCCTTTATCACGGGGACGAGCTTATTGTATCACAGATTCTGTGAGATGTCAATACTTTTTGCCACGAGTTTTGAAGTTCGCATGAAAAACTGCAAGGACAAGGTGTGAGATAACGAAGCTAACTTGCAAATTAGCAAGCGGGTCAGCTTTGGCTCAAGAAAAATATGCAGAGCAGCACCGCCTCGGCTGCATCATCCCCGCTATACTCTTCTTCAGAGATGAATTCGTTCATTAGCTGGGCAATCTTATCCAGCAGTTCACGGTAACGCACCGGACTTACTTTAAGGCTTATGATACCATGCTTCCCTGATGGCTTAGTGTGAGAGCGAGCCGTGGCCGAGAGTTCCCATTTCTGCAAGGCTTCTTCAAATGACCTCCGCCAATTAGCGATACTACGGATTCTGTCGGCTTCGTTCAAACTTCGACTTGGTGAGGAGTGGAAGCGATTAGCTACCGCCGCGTAGCGCTGGCGGTCACGACCCCCCTCGCCATCATCGCCCATCCGAGTAACTAGCCCCGCCTCCTCTAGCTGCTTCATGTGCTGGTTAGCTACTGCGGTGCTTATCCCTAGCCGAACCGCCAATTCGCTGATGTTAAGCTGCTCGGTAGACAGCACATCAAGGATTTTGATGTTGGTTATATTAGCCACCACGCTAACTTGCTTGGAGCTATCAACTTCGTAATTGTCAGTCACGGTCTTGCACCTTTCAGGTCGGTCGGCAGAAGCTTGAGACGGGTGATAAAGGGGTTGGTTGCGCCAATGGTATTTTAGCACAAGCGGGGCAAGGTGACAAGGGTATGCTTGCGATATTATATCGTATTTACAATAATTGTGCCAAGATCTACCAAAATTAGCAGGCGCGGGCAGGCTTGACAGGCAGGCTGGCTAGCCGTATACTTTGCCCCACTAAACGGCGTGGGGGAGGGGAAGCATGGCCCTATACGATAGCATCGCCACCCAGTACGATACCTCGCGCGGGTACCCCGCCGCGGTGCAAGCGCAGCTAGGCGGCCTGCTGGTCGGGTTGGCGGGGGAGCGCAACCTTGCTGCCCCGCGCTTCGTGGAAATCGGGGCGGGCAGCGGGCGGGTCGGCCTGCTGGTCGCGGCGCAGGGGGTGGCCTACGTAGGCACGGACGAGTCGGTGGCGATGTTGCGCCTATTCGCGGGCAAGTTGGCGACGGCGGGGTTGGCGGATAACGCGCGGTTGGTGCAAGCTGATGCCAAGCTGCTGCCCTGTGCCGCGGCCAGCTTCGATGTGGGGCTGGCGGTTCACGTCTTCCACCTTGTGGGTGACTGGCGGCCCGCCGCCGATGAGTTGCGCCGCGTGGTCAAGCCGCGCGGATTGCTGCTGTTCGGTTTCGATGTGGAGGATGCGAACACTCCCTACAGCGCGGCGTTGGCGGCATGGGGACACATCCTCGACGTGGGGGGCGTGCCCCGTCTTGCCAACCGTGAGGCGGTGGGCGATGAGGTAATCGCCTACCTTGTGGCGGGCGGGGCGCAGGTCACGCATCGTACCCTTTTGCAATGGCAGACCGCGCCGCCGGTGGCGCAGTTGCTGCACGACCAGCAGCACGCCGGATTCTGCCGCCAGCTTCACCTGCCACCCGCCGAGCTTACGCGCTACATCGGGAGGTTGCAAGATTGGCTGTTCGCCCAGCATGGCAGTCTGGACGCGCCGCTCACTCGCAAGGTCAGCTTCGAGGTTTCGATTATCGAACTGCCCTCGCTATCAGCACAAGGAGCGCAAATAACGTGAAATACAGCCCATTCTTTGTGATTATCGCCAGCCTGTTCGTGCTGTTTCTGATACTGGCAAACATCCTGTCGGGGGCCAAGTCTATCAACTTCGGCATCGCGGGCCTGCCCCCCTTTGACGCAGGCACGATTACCTTCCCGGTTGCCTACATCATTGACGACGTACTAACCGAGGTATATGGCTACAAGATGGCACGATTGGTCATCTGGCTGGGCTTCATCTGCAATCTGATTGCGATTGGCTTCATCCAGTTGGTGCTGGTGTTGCCTGATGCTGGCAGCGTGCTTCCCTCCACTGAGCATCAAGTCGCCTACGAGGCGATATTCAGCACCGGCTGGCAGATACTGGTGGCTAGCTTCGCGGCATATCTGGTGGGCGAGTTCACCAACGCCTTCGTGCTGGCAAAGATGAAGATATGGACACGGGGCCGCTATCTGTGGACGCGCACGATAGGCAGCACCATACTGGGCGAGGGATTGGATAGCTTGATATTTGGCACCATTGCCGCCTCGGTCATCCTCGGCCCCGATTTTACCCTCGGCGCACTTGCCTCATACGTGCTGTTCCAGTGGGCGTTCAAGACCCTATACGAGGTGGCGGCCACGCCGATTACTTATCTGGTCATCAACAAGCTGAAGAAGCTAGAGCAGAGCGATGCTTACGACTACAACACCGACTTCAACCCCCTGCGTCTCCGCCTCAGCGACAACCAAGCCAGCGCATAAGCACAGAAGCTAAAATCACATGGCGAGTCTGATAGACCAAGAGGCGGCACTGGCCGAGGATATTGCTGCGTTTATTGACGCGACTTGCCCCGCCTTGCTCGACGAGCGAGCGGAGCGGGCGGCGTGGGGCGATGCTGCCTTCAACGCGCTGGCCCTGCGCCTGTTCGCCTATCAGTACGAGGCCAACCCTAGCTACGCGCAATATTGCCAGCGGCGGGGCGTTACCCCAGAGCGCATCCACCTTTGGCGGCAGATTCCCACCATGTCGGTGAGCGAATTGCGCTATGTCTCGCCCGCCGCCGCGATGGGCAATGGGGCGCGGGGGCAGCCGCTGAAGCAGCACCAGTTGTTCCTCTACCTAACCTCACTGATGCCTAACCTCAGTGCCCACCTACTCCCCGACCTCGCCGAAGGGGAGCGTATCCGCATGATTACGATTGCGCGGCGCGACGAGCCGGACATCGAGGCGGTGCGGGTGTTCAGTGCCACCGCCCTGCGCTTCGCCGATATTGACAGTGGCAGCTACACCAACGACCATATCAAGGTTGCTGCCGCGCTAACTGAGGCGGAGAGTACCGGCGAACGGGTCTGCATCATGGGTCACGCCCACGCCATCTGCCTGTTCGCGGAGTTCTGTCGCAGCGTGGGGCGGCGATTCTACCTCAACCCACGCAGCCGCATCCTCTACAGCGGCGGGCTGGAGAGTGAGCAGGCGCGGATGTACGCCCTGTTCGAGCGGGTATTCGGCATCAATCGGATGTGGTGCGTGCGGATGTACAACCCCGCGCCGGGCGGCAGCCAGTTCTATGATACCGCCTTGCGACAACGGGCGCAGGGGCAAGAGGTGACTTCGGATAGCGACTACCTGTGCGGCCCGCCCTGGGTGCGAGTCATCATTCGCAATCAAGAGGGCAGCACCCACCCGTTGGGGACTAAGGGTGGTTACATCAGCGTCTGCGACCTCAGCAACCTCAGCCGCCTGATGGTGGTGCAGAGCGGGGACATGGGCCGCCTCGTGCCGCCGACCGGGGGCGGGCGGGAGCGGTTTGCCCTCGTCTAAGCAAGGGCTAACCCTCGTTCGATAAACCGGACCAGCCAGCGGATTAGGTTCAGCGGAG
>JBBSEE010000327.1:0-4221 GCA_038239995.1 Chloroflexia bacterium
AGATGCCAGCGCGGGGCAGCCCGCCCGTCACCCCGCGCTGGTGGCGATGACCCCCAGCGGGATTGACCGCAGCATCGTGCCAGAGGGCAAGCAGTCGCTATATATATGGGCGCAGAGCCACCCCTACACGCTGGCGGACGGCCAACGCTGGGCCGACATTCGCCAGCGCGAAGCTGACCGCCTGCTGCATACCCTCAACGATTACGCCCCCAACGTGCTGGACGCGGTGGAGCAGGTGTTCATCGAAGACCCCGAAGATTTGGAGCGGCGGGTTGGCCTCGTCGGTGGCAACCTGATGCACGTGGAGATGTCGCTGGACCAGATGTTCTTCTTCCGCCCCCTGCCCGAACTATCCGCCTATCGCACCCCGCTGCCCGGCCTGTACCTGACCGGAGCCAGCACCCACCCCGGTGGCGGGGTATCGGCGATGCCGGGGCGCAACACCGCCACCATCGTCCTCGCCGACCGCCAGCCGCGCCGCAACTTTGCCCTCCCCCTTGCGGCGGGCGCGGCAGCCGGGGCGGCGTGGTGGCTGCGCCGGCGGAAGAGGTAGCTAACCCACCCTACTTGACACCTACCGCTATAATTACCATGTAACCCTAATCCAAAATCCGAGGCTGGTGAGGGCAAGTGGCACAAGTTGAGCGGCTAGGCGAATGGCTGCTGCGCGATATGTTGGGCGCGGGCGGCAACGGCACGATGTGGCGGGCGCAGGATGAGGCGGGGCGAGTGGTCGCACTCAAGCTGCTGCACGCTGCGGTCGTTGCTGACCGTGAGCGGATGGCGCGGATCGAGCGGGCGGTGGCGGAGGTAGCCAAGCTGGAACACGCGGGTATCGTGACGGTGCAATCGCTGGAACGGCACGATGGCGATGCCTACATTATCAGCGATTATCATCCCCACGCTAGCCTCGCCCACCTCGTATCGTGGAAGGGGGCGATGAGCGTGGAGCAAGCCTGCCGGGTGGCGGTCACAGCGGCTGATGCGCTCATCTATGCCCACGCGCTCGGCGTGTTGCACACCAATCTGAAGCTGGAGAACATCCTCGTCCCCGACAGCGGCAGCGTGCTACTTACCGACTTCGGCCTCGCCGCCCCAATTACCACCCCCGGCGACCCTCTGCTGGATATTGCCCACCTCTACGGCAATCCTGCATACCTTGCCCCTGAATTGGTGCGTGGCGGTTCGCCCCAGCCTACCACCGACTTGTATGCCCTCGGCCTCATCCTCTATGCCATGCTGGCGGGGCGAGCGGCCTTCAGCGGCGACCCTAGCAGCATCGTGCAGCAGCAACTGATGGAGCAGCCCCTGCCCCTCGATGGCCTGCGCCCCCAGTTGCCCCCGCCGCTGGTGCAAATCGTGAACACCGCGATAGCCAAAGACCCTGCCGTCCGCTACCCCGATGTGTCCGCCTTTGCCGCGGCGGTGCGCGAGTTCTTCATCCCCTGGTACGTGACCCAGATGGCGGACAGCCGTACCGCCCGCCAGTCCGCCCCGTCCCCACCCCCCCCTACCCCGCCTGCGGAATTGGCCTCCCCGCGCCCCCGCAACACCACCAAGCTGGCTGTCCCACCGCCCTCGCCACCCAATGTAACGGTGGGTACGCGGCCACGTATGGTGCGGAAGGTGATGACTACCGACAACGGCGCGATTATCCCCCGCCCCGTTGACCATATCAAGGGGCCGACCCTGCCCACGCGGATGCTCAGTCTGCGCGATGTGCAGGGTCGGCTGCGCCCCACATGGTTGCTGGGCGGGTTGCTGCTGCTGGTTGTCGCCATCATCGCCCTCGCCTTCGCCTTCGGGGTGCTGCGGGTAGAGTAATAATGGCAGCTTGCACAATTGGTATAAAAAAGCCTCCCCCAGCGGGGGAGGTTGGTGGGGGAGGGGGGTGGAGTAACTCGTTGGGGGGACTGGCGAACAGGGATTGTAGCTCGTCCTCTTGCTGCTTCTGAGCAATGGCAATCACCTCATCGCCCTGCTCGAAGCGGGTGCTGCCGCTGGCAATCAGCAATTGCCCATGCCGTAGTATCGCGGAGATAACCGTGCCCGGTGGGAACTTGACCTCGCTAATCGCCTTGCCCAGCAGCGCAGATTGGGCGTTGACCCGCGACTCGACAATGGACAGGGCGGCGTGCTTGAGGGTGTACAGATGCACCAAACCGCGCTCCGGTATCATCTGTTCGAGGATGTTGAGGGTGAGGTTGGTCTGATTGACCGTCTCATCCACGCCCAGATTACGCAGTAGTTGCTCGTTCTTGGGGTTGTTCACTCGCGCTACGGTGCGGGGCACATTGAAGCGAGCCTTCGCCACTTGGCAGATGACCATGTTGTCCTCGTCATCGCCCGTGACCGCGATGACCACATCGGAGCGGGCGGCCCCCGCCAGTTCCAGCGTGCTGACCTCGCAGCCGTCGCCCAGCATCACCACTGAGCCGAAGCGGTCGAGGTAGGTCTCCACCTTCTTCTTATCCTTCTCAATCAGCAGCACCTCATAGCCCTCATTGACCAGTGTCTTGGTCAAGTAGTAGCCAATCTTGCCGCCGCCGACTACGATTACGTACATTAGCTTTGTCCTCCTTGCGGCGTAGTTGCGGGCGCGGGTTGCTCACTGGCCGGGGCAGCAACCGGCGGCGGATTAGCCGCTTGCGCTTGATTTAGCTTGCCCATAATTTCGCTGAAGAAAAGGTCGGCGATAATCGTGGTGGGGCTGATGGTTTGGAGGCCGAGGTTACGGTATATCTCACCACGCACTGGGTCGTAGATACGCACCAGCACCACCGGCACGTTGAAGGTATCGCGGGCAATCTGCGAGGCCATCAGGTTGGAGTTGTCGCGGTTCGTCACCGAGGCAAACACGTCCGCCCCTTCGATGCCCGCCGCCCGCTGCACATCCTCGTCAATCGCGGTGCCCGTCACGGTCAGCACGTTGATGGTGGGGTCGAGGCGGCGGAAGGCCTCGGATTGTTCGTCAATCACCGACACCTCAAATCCCCGCTCCACCAGCAGCTTCGCCAACCGCGAACCGACCCGACCGCAACCCATAATCACTGCACGCATACACTCTCCTTATGCTTGTTGATTGTAGATGGCAAGTTGATGAGATAGAGTGAAAGTAAGCATCGCACGCTCATCCACCCCAACTCAAACCTCAAACCTACTTGACGGTGGTCATCGCGTTCGAGTGGAAGGGGTTGCGTTGCTCCTCAGAGATGGGGGCGCGGCAGACCCACACCCGACAAGCCGCGTTGCTCAACACGTATGGCACCGTCTTGCCCATATCGAAGCCGCCGGGCTTGCGATGTAGGCGAGCAGTTACCAGCAGCAGGTCGGCGTTACGCATCGCCGCCTCATCTACTATCGCAGGGCCAATAGTGCGGGCCTGTATCATCTCCGCCTCCACCTCTAGGTCATAGTTGGCGGCGAGTTGCTCGGCGAACTGCAAGGCCTCTTCACCCCGCGCCACCGCCTCCGGTACCTCCGCATCCAGCCGCAACGCTTGTGGCACCACGACCACGTTCAGCACCGTGACCTTGGCGCGGCTCTTGCGGGCGATGCTGTAGCCGAGGCTCAAGGCCTCGATGTCGCTCTTGCCGTCCTTTATCGCAATCATCACGTGGGCTACGCTCAATGCCTCGCCCCGCTGGTCCATCATCCCCATACGTTATCCTCTTTGTCCCTTCTACACTTTGGTAAGTTTCAGTCGCATAATCCGCGTCCCCTCCACATCGTCTACCTCGATGCGAAGGTTGTGGTGCATCACCGTCTCGCCCTTGTGCGGCAGGTGGCCCAGTTTTTCTAGCACAAATCCGGCCAGCGTCTCGTAGTCCCCCTTGGGCAGGTTTGCGCCGAATGCCTCGTTGACCTCCTCCACTCGCATCTGCCCGGCAGCCAGCATGGTGTTCTCCACTATCTTATACCGATTATCCTCAATGTCAAGTTCATCCTGCAACTCGCCGACAATCTCCTCCAGCATATCCTCGATTGTGACCATCCCCGCCGTGCCGCCGAACTCGTCTACCAGCAGGGCGACTTGCACCTTGCGCTGGCGCATCTCGGCCAGCAGGTCGCGCACCGGCTTGCTCTCTGGGGTGAAGTAGGCCTCGCGCATCAAGGCTACCACTTTCATGCCGAGGATAGTCTGCCGTTGTGCGTCGAGGTCGCCATCGGGCGGGGGGGATTGGAGGATGAGGCCGGGTATGGGGCGGGCGGGTTGGGAAA
>JBBSEE010000328.1:0-4214 GCA_038239995.1 Chloroflexia bacterium
GGTCTAGCTGGGGGTCTTTCTTCGCCTTGATGTCGTCCGCGCTCATGGTCACGTTGATGTCGGGGGTGAGGCCGATGCCGTCAATCTCGCGGTTGATGGGGGTGAGCCAGTGGGCGACGGTAATACGCACGCTGGAGCCGTCCGACAGGGGGCGGACGTTCTGCTCCGAACCCTTGCCATAGGTCTTCTCGCCAATCAGGGTGGCCCGCTTGTAATCCTGCAACGCGCCCCCAGTGATTTCGCTGGCACTGGCAGTGCCGCCGTTGACCAGTACCACCATAGGGGTCTTCTCATCGCTATACTGACCCTTGATTACCTTCAGCGCGTTCTGACCGACCGGCGCATCGGTGGAGAACTTCTGATACATCATCACCTTGTCGCTGGGCAGGAAGCGACCGAGCAATTCTTGGGCGGTGTTCACGTAGCCGCCGCCGTTGTTGCGGAGGTCGAGGATGATGCCTTTCGGCTGCTTGGACAGGTTATCAGCCAGCACCTTGTCCAAATCTGTAATGGTGCTGTTGCCAAAGATGGTGACTTGGATGTACAGGATGTTGTTGTCCATCATCTTGCCGGTGGCCGAAGGCACCACAATCTGTTCGCGGGTAAGGGTGACATCGAAGGGCGGTTGGGTGCCGCGCACAATGGTGAGCGTCACTTTGGTGCCAACCGGCCCCTTAATCATCGGTATCACTTGGTTCTGCGGCATCTTGGTAATGTCCTTGCCGTCCACCTTGATGATGACATCGCCCGCCATGATACCGGCGCGGGAGGCCGGGGTATCGGGGATGGGGTTCTGCACCACCATCTGCTTGTCGTTGGTGGCATCAATGTAGATACCCACCCCGCCGAACTGACCCTTGAGCGTATCGTCAACCTGCGTGGTCTCATCGGGGGTGTTGAAGGCGGTATGGGGGTCGCCCAGCGCGTCCATCATCCCCTTAGTCGCGCCGTACACCATCTTCTGGCGGTCAATCGGGCGGCCATAATACTCCTGCTCCACTAGCTGCCACGCGGTCCAGAAAGTCGTCATCTGCTGGTCGAGGCTGACATCCCCGCTCTTGGGGGTGTTACCGTCGGTGAGAGGTGGCGGGTTGGTCGAGGGCCGCTGGTTAGGGATGGGGGTGCGGCTGGCACTGGGTGTTGGGTTCGCGCCGGGGGCAATCGGGGTATTGGTGGCAATTCCGGGGGGTACGGCGGCGGTAATCACCCCCCCGTTGGCAGCAGCACATTGATTGCCCCCCAACAGGCGGGTGGCGGCTACCCCGCCCACGAAGCCCAACACCAACGCGAGGGCAAGGCCGAGGCTAATCAGGGTGATGCGCTGGCCGCTGGACATCCCCCGCTGCGGCTCAGGGAACTGCGTGGGCGGCTGATAGTTGGGCGGCTGATATTGATACATGGACACGGTTAAGCTCCTTCAGAGGGGATATGCACCCGACAACATAGGTTTGACGTTGCCCAAAGATGATGGCAATCGGCAGATTTAATTACGTATCGGAATTATATCAAAGATTGGCAGGTTTGGGTAGTTTGCAACTAGCGGCGGCGATTTGGTATAATCCCCTTCGCGTCTGCTCATGCTCTGGGCAGGTCGCATCCTTCACCCACCCCGTCTGGGGGTGGAGCGCAGCCGCCGAACAGCAGTGGGCGTGGGCGCAACAGAGTAGCAGCGCAGCCGCAGTCATGCGTGGGCGCAATCGAGGAGAAAGGTTTTACCGATGAATCAGATTGTTGAACTGCTCGGCCAAGAATACACTAAGGACGAGGAAGATTTGCCCGATTTCGGGCCGGGCGACACTGTGCGGGTCAGCGTCAAGGTGGTCGAGGGTGGCCGTGAGCGTATTCAGGTGTTCGAGGGGATAGTGATTCGCAAGCGCGGCAGCGGGGTGAACGCCAACTTCACCGTCCGCCGCGTCGCCTCGCACGGGGTGGGCGTAGAGCGCACCTTCCTGCTACACTCGCCGCGCGTGGACAAGATTGAGGTAGTCCGCTTCGGGGTGGTGCATCGCGCCGCGCTGTACTACCTGCGGGGACGCACCGGCAAGTCGGCCCGCATCAAGGAGCGCAAGGTCATCCGCCCAGCTAAGGGTGCAGCCACTGCTGCTAGCAAGGCCATACCAGCCGCTGCCACCACGCCTATCAAGGATGAGCTAGCCCAGCCACTAGGCGCGGAATACGAGGCCGATACCGAGCCAACCAACGCGATGGAAGAGATGGCCGAGGGGCAGAAGTAAGCCGCATCACCACCTCTAACCAAAGGGAGACGCTAGCCGCGTCTCCCCTTTTTTAACCGTAATCTAATCCTTTATCATTAGAAGTTGGGCAGGGCGGATGCGATTCGCCCCTACCGCAAGGCAAAATACTCAAACCTCAAACCTCAAACCTTACTCATGCAGAGAGGTCAAATATGGATGTCACCCTACGCAAGATTGACCGCGACAATTTTCGGGCCTGTGTGCGGCTGAAGGTCGCGCCGGAGCAGGAACACTTTGTCGCCTCCAATGCCTACTCGCTGGCTCAAGCCTACGCCGAGACGGAGAACGTGCCCCTAACGATCTACGATGGCGAGACCATGGTGGGATTCGTGATGTATGCACTGGAGCCGGACGAGGGCAAGTGGTGGATACATCGAGTGATGGTGGGCAAAGATTATCAGGGCAAGGGCTACGGTCGGGCCGCGATGGTCGCACTGATGAAGCTAATCGGCGAACAGCCGGGCGGCAATGAGATGGCGATTAGCTACGAGCCGGACAACGAGGTCGCCCGCAAGCTCTACCTCAGCCTCGGCTTCGTGGAACACGACGAGGTGATTGACGGTGAGACCGTGGCACGCTACCAGCGGTGAAGCAGCTACCGACATGGGAACACGAACTGGCCCTATGGCAGGCGGGCTACACTGCGCTGGCGGGGGTGGACGAGGCGGGGCGGGGGGCGTGGGCGGGGCCGTTGGTGGCCGCCGCGGTAATTATCCCGGCCTGCGCCACGCCCGATGACGAGGTATGGGCGGCAGTGCGCGACTCCAAGCTGCTTACCGCTCACCAACGTGAAGGGCTATACCCCGCGATACACGAGCGAGCCGTCGCGGTCGGTATCGGCGTGGTCTCTCCCGCCCTGCTAGACCTGATTGGCCTCGGCCCGGCGAATCGGCTGGCAATGGTGCGGGCGGTGCAAGCCCTTTCCCAATCCCCCGACCACCTGCTGATTGACGCTTTCAAGCTGCCCAAGCTGCTCCTGCCCCAGCGCAGCATCGTGCATGGCGACACCCTTAGCCCCGCGATTGCCGCCGCCAGTGTGATCGCTAAAGTCTATCGTGACCGCCTGATGCGCGAGTACGCGGCCACCTTTCCCGGCTACGCTTTCGCAGCGCATAAGGGCTATGGCACTGCCGCCCACCAAGCCGCCCTCGCCCAACACGGCCCTACCCCCATCCACCGCCGCTGCTTCGCCCCGATTGCTGCCCTATATGATGAGGAAGATGGCGATGAGTAAGCGCAACACCAAAGATGTGGGCGGGCGGGGCGAAACGCTTGCCGCCGAGTACCTCATCGCGCAGGGCTACGTGATTCGGGAGCGCAACTGGCGTTACTCCAACGTGGGCGAGATAGACATTGTGGCCGAAGAGGGGTCGACGATCGTCTTCGTCGAGGTACGCACGCGCACGCGGATAGCGGGTCTCGCCGAGGAGAGTGTCAATGTCGCCAAGCAGCGTCGCCTCGTCACCCTTGCCTACGCATGGCTGGACGAACACGGCATCAACCCCGACGCGACCGACTGGCGAATTGACGTAATCGCGGTGCAGCTAGACGGCCCCCAGCCTCGCTTCAGCCTGTACCAGAACGCGGTGGGTGAGGGATAAGGTTTGAGGTTTGAGGTTTGAGTGACGTATGGTGGTTAGTTTAGAACTCGCCGGGGCGCATCGCGGAGATGCGGAGCAGCAGGCCGACCATTAGGAAGTTGATGATCAGGCTGCTGCCACCGTAGCTGATGAAGGGGAGGGTGATGCCAGTGAGGGGGATGAGCTTGACCGAGCCGCCGATGATAATAATCGCTTGCAGGCCGAATATCGTGGTCAGGCCAATCGCCAGCAGTTGGGCGAAGCCTTTGCCCGCGCGAAGGGCGATGTGGTAGCCACGATAGACTAGCACAAGGTATAGGCTAATCACCGCGATTGTCCCTGCCAGCCCCATCTCTTCGCCAATCGCTGCGAAGATGAA
>JBBSEE010000329.1:0-4202 GCA_038239995.1 Chloroflexia bacterium
TGAAGTGGGGCGAGATTTCTCCCCCAACCCCCGCTGGGGGCTTTTTGCTATCAAGCTGTTGCGCCATTTGTACTTACCGACGAGGGCCGCGTTCGCCACCACCACCGCTGCCGTTGCCGCCGCCACTCCAGCCGGGGCGGTCGCCACCGGGTCGCGGGGGACGGTCGCCGCCACGGAAGCCGCCGCCACCCTCGCGGCTACCCCCACCGCTGCGCTCGGCACGCGGGGCGGGCATCTGGCCGGTTAGCACTGCCTTGCGGCTGAGGCTGACCTTGCCCATGCGGTCAATGTCCGTGACCATCACGTTGATTTCGTCGCCCATGCTGACCACATCCTCGACGTTGCGAACGTCGTAGTCGGCCAACTCGCTGACGTGAACCATGCCGTCCTTGCCCGGCAGTATCTGCACGAACGCGCCGTAGGGCATGATACGTACCACCTTGCCGAGGTAGACTTGCCCGACCTCGACCTCCTTAGTCACCGCCTCGATGCGGGCCACTGCTCGCTTGGCCGCCTCGCCGTCGGTGCTGGCGATACGCACGGTGCCGTCATCCTCGATGTCAATCTTGCAGCCGGTGTCCTCGGTGATGCTGCGGATGTTCTTACCGCCGGGGCCAATCAACGCGCCAATCTTCTCTGGGTTAATCTTAATCGCGATGATGCGCGGGGCATACAGCGAAATGTCGGGGCGGGGCTGGGTGATGCTCTCCGCCATCTTGCCGAGGATGAAGATGCGACCCTCGCGGGCTTGGGCGAAGGCCTCCTCCATCACCTCGTAGCTGAGGCCGAGCATCTTGATGTCCATCTGCAAGCCGGTGATGCCCTTCTCCGTGCCCGCTACCTTGAAGTCCATGTCGCCGAGCGAGTCCTCGATGCCCTGTATGTCGGTCAACACTTGGTGCTTGCTGCCATCCTTGCTGGTAACAAGGCCCATCGCCACCCCCGCCACCGGGGCGGTTATCGGTACGCCTGCGTCCATCAGGCTCAGGCTGCTGCCGCATACGCTGCCCATCGAGCTTGAGCCGTTGCTGCTCAGAACCTCGCTGACCACGCGGATAGCGTAGGGAAACTCTTCCTCGTTGGGTAGCACTGCTAGTAGCGAACGTTCCGCTAGGTGGCCGTGACCGATGTCGCGACGCGATGCGCCCCGTACCATCTTGGTTTCGCCGGTGCTGAAGGGGGGGAAGTTGTACTGGTGGACGTAGCGCTTGCTGGTCTCCGGGCCGAGGCCGTCAATGCTCTGCTCATCGTCGCTGGTGCCCAGCGTGGTGATGCTCAACACTTGGGTCTGGCCGCGCGTGAACAGCCCAGAACCGTGCGTGCGGGGCAGCACCCCGACCTCAGTGCTAATCGGGCGGATTTCCGCGTGGCTGCGCCCGTCGGGGCGGCTGTCGCGGTCGAGGATGGCACTGCGGACCTCTTCCTTCAGAATGTTGTACCAGGCACTGTCAATCTGCTTCATTCGCGCGGGCAGGTCGGCTTCGGCTACGCCCTGCGTGAACTGCTCTACCACCGCCGCCTTGACCGCATCGGTGGCCGACTCGCGGTTCTGCTTGACCGGATTGTTGACCGCATCGGTCAGCTTGCTGCCCATCCAGTTGCGGATTTCCTCCTCGAAGGCGGTGTCCTTGGCGGGTGGGGTGAACTCGCGCTTGGGCTTGGCACAGGCGGCGATGAGTTGCTTCTGAAGCTCGATGCTGGCTTGCAGCCCGGCATGGCCGAACTTGACCGCCTCTAGCAGAATCTCTTCGGTCAGTTCATGTGCCCCCGCCTCCACCATCAGCACGGCAGTCTCGGTGCCCGCCACGCTGAGGTCGAGCAGGCTGCGCTCCATCTCCTCGCGGGTGGGGTTGAGGATAAAGTCGTTGTTCATGTACCCGACCTTAGCCGCGCCGACTGGCCCTTGGAAGGGGATGTCGGAGATGCACAGGGCCGCGCTTGCGCCGATGATGCTGAGTATCTCTGGTTCGTTCTCGTTGTCTATGCTGAGGACAGTGTTGATAATCTGCACGTCATTGCCATAGCCCTTGGGGAACAGGGGGCGGAGGGGGCGGTCAGTGAGGCGGTCAATCAGGATGGCGTTGTCGCTGGGGCGGTTCTCGCGCTTGATGAAGCCGCCGGGGAACTTGCCTGCGGCATACATCTTCTCCTGATATTCGACGGTGAGGGGGAAGAAGTCTACGCCGGGGCGGGGGGAGTGTGCGCCCACTACGGTTGCCAGCATCACGGTGTCGCCGTACTGAATCAGCACCGCACCGTCGGCTTGCTCGGCGAGGCGACCCGCCTCGATAATGAGCTTACGCCCGCCCACTTCGGTTTCAAAACGATGTACTTCAGCCATGTGTGTATCGCTCCTTAGCTTGAGGAGCAACGGCGGGGGGGATGATGGGGGTGACAGGATAAGGGGTAATTAGGTGGAGGAACCGTGATATTCGGTAACTCTACAGATGGTTTGATGGGCTGCCGTTTCGGTAATCCGCAATCAGAACCTTGTCCCAACCTTCGCTGGCCGCTAACCTCAGCGCCCCTTGCGCTGCCTAGCCCTCTCCCCGGGCCGTGCTTCCTCTCGATGATGCGCGGCAACCTTTTTGCTCGCGCTTAGTGTGTGAACCGCCGCGCCCTTTGCGGCGGCGGTGTGGGGTTGCGCCCTTGCGCCCTACCCCGGTTGCGGCCAACTTACGATTGCCGATTGTAGATTCGACAGATTAAGCCAGACAGCTAACCGCAATCTGCAATCTAAAATCTGCCATGATGGGTGCCTACTTGCGTAGGCCCAGCTTCGCCAGAATGGTGCGGTAACGCTCGGTGTCCTTCTTGTTCAGGTAGGCAAGCAACCGCCGCCGCTGGCCGACGAGCTTGAGCAGGCCGCGCCGCGAGTGGTTGTCGTGCTTGAACTTGCGGAGGTGGTCGGTTAGCTGGAGGATGCGGGTGGTGAGCAGGGCAATCTGCACCTCTGGGCTGCCCGTGTCCCCCTCGTGGACCGCATACTGGGTGATGATGTTGGTCTTCTCTTCCTTCTGCAACGCCATGTTTGTCAAACGCTCCTTTTTAGATACGGGCGTGGGTCAGGGTGGAACCCAGCCTAATGGTAAACAAACGCGAGCCATGTGTGGCTCACCGAACAGCATTATACCACATCAGGGGTCTGGGGGCAAGTTTTCCACAATTTATCCCCATTAGCTGAGGAAATGGTGTATTTGTGTAGGGGCGCAGATTTATCGCGCCCATCCGTTTTATCCCAGCACCATCGCGAATTGGTATTACTTACTGACCCGCAGCGAAAAGGACAGCGGCAGCGTCGCCTTATCGCCCGGCAGCCGCCAGCGGCCCCCCTCGTCCTGCACCATGCTGGGGAACATCCGCCAGCCGAGGGTGGGGAACTCGTGCAGCCAATCTAGGCGTAGCCCCGCCCCGGTCAGGGCGTTGATGATGCTGCTCAGGCTGTGCAGCCAGCCGTACTCCACCCCCTTGTAGTCGAAGGAGCCAGCGTAGGAGCCGTCGGTGTCGAACCTTAGTGGGGTAGGGTCATCGAAATATTCGTAGGTGGGCACCAGCTTGCCCTCTATCTCCTCGAAGGTGCCGATGATGGGGTGCATATCGCGCAGGTAGAAGAACCCGCCCGGCTTGAGAAAGTGGGCAATCACCTCACCCCAACCCTTCATGTCGGGCAGCCAATATAGCACCCCGCCGCCGGTGTACACGATGTCGAATTGGCCGTCCAACACAGTGGGCAAGTCGTACAGGTTGGCGCGAACGAACTGTGCGTCAATCCCCACCTCGGCGGCCAGTGAACGGGCCAATTCTATCGAAGCGTCGGACAAGTCCGCCCCCGTCACCCTCGCCCCGCCTCGCGCCCACGACAGGGTATCCAGCCCGAAGTGGCACTGCAAGTGCAGCAGCGACTTGCCCGCTACCTCGCCCACTTCCTCTAGCTCGACCGCGTTCAAGCTATTGCGCCCCACCTTGAACCCAGCCACGTCGTAGAACTCGGAGCCGACATGGGCCTGCGCCCAGTTGTTCCACAATTCACGGTTCGATGCAATGTAATCGTCCAACTTTTGTCCCCTCGTTTCCAGATGTGATAGGGTGATTATAGGCGCAGGCAAGGGGGAGGCAATCAGGCTAGAGGTGTATCCTATATAGATATGGCTACAAATCGCGCAGTTCGAGGGCGGGGCGGGGGACAGGTGCAACGCGGTGCA
>JBBSEE010000330.1:0-4195 GCA_038239995.1 Chloroflexia bacterium
CCGGCACATCTACAATGCTGACCTCGCGCCCGCTGGGTAGTTGCAGCCACGCGAAGCCGAGGTCAATGGTCATCTCCCGCGCCTTCTCCTCCTGCAAGCGGTCGGGGTCTATGCCGGTCAACGCCTTGACGAGGGTAGATTTACCATGGTCCACGTGTCCGGCAGTGCCGATCACATACATAATTGCACGGGCCAGAAGCGGAACACGCCATAGGTGAGCAGGATAAGGATGCCATACACCAACGTCGCCAGCCCGCCCAGCGCGGCCCGGTCCAGCTTCAGTGGGTAGATACGCATGGTCAAGAGGGCGGTATTCCACGCCCCCCACACGATGGAGCCGAGCCAGACCAGCACTGCCAGCCACCCGATGTGCGCGACCAGTAGGGTGAGCGCGACCATCATCGCAAGGATGCGCGGCAGTTGGGTGAAGGGGTAGGCGATTAGCTCCAGCCGGAACAATGCACGGTCACTGCGCCCGGTGAACAGTTCACCCAGCGCGAATATCACCCCTGCGCCCACCACCGTCTCGAACAGGGAGATGATGAACAAGGTGAGGGCGTAGGAGAAGACTTTAATCGGCTGGTCGAAGCCAGACAGTAGATGGGGGCCGAACATCAGCGCATCCACAAGGTAGTAAGCGACCGGGAAGGCGGCCAGCGTGACCGCCGCGCCAATCGCTTGCCCCCGCGTGATGGGCAGCCGTTCGGGTGGTGGCGCGGTTTGGGGCTGCTCCTCGACCGCGGTGGGGTCTGGCTCCTCAGCGGCTATCCCGCCCTCGTTCATGCCGGTAAGCAAGCCCATGCTCTCCCGCGCCTCCAGCCCCGCCTTCAGGGGGGCAGCAAAGTAGTTCTCATCCAGCACTGCGGTCAGCGGGTCGGTGGCGACCACCTCGGCGGCGGATTTGGGTAGGCGGGGGGCGGTCCAGCGGTCCAGCTTGTGGTTGAGGACATCCTTAATCAGGTCATCGAAGCCCTTGATGTCAGAGGTGACGATGATGCCGGGGCCAGCGGTGGAGCCGAACAGCAGGGAATAGAGGTTGTGGATGGGCTTCAAGTACCCCTCTTCCGCCTCGATTAGCACCACAAACCACTTACCGCCGAAGAACTCTGCCGAGCGTATCTTGCTAATCGCGGGCCATGGCAGTTGCAGCCAGCGGGTGCCATAGCGTATCTCCAGCACATCATCCAGCACCCGCACGCTGGGCAGCAGGTTGTTGTAGAAGGTGATTAGGATGACCGCGAAGATGAGGCCGAGCAGACTCTGTATCGCCCACCAATAGGTGGGCACGTACAGGGAGGGCAGCAGCGAGGTATAGTAGCTGTTGAACAGGTCGTGGACTATTGGCAAGTCGCCGCGCAGAATCGCCCATGCGGGCAGGTGCGTGGGGTCATATACCCCCAGCGGCCCGGTAGCGATGAAGAAGACGGTGCGATAGAAGAAGTGGTAGAGGGCGACTGCGATGAGGAAGTAGCCGATAATAGGCAGCAACCAGCTAATCAGTCGCGGGTAGGTGTAGACACTACGCCGCACCGCGGTATCATTATTTCTGCGCCTCAATAGATAATCCTCCCTTAGCCTAAATGGTCGTGGTACAACAACACAGCAGGTTCGCTGTCAAGTATAGCACCAGAACTAGGTTGCTGCAAATGGGAAAATAGTCTTGTTTTTGGCAAAATAAATGGCGCACCGAAGTGCGCCCCTTAGAACTGCGATTGTCCTTATCTTATTCGAGGCCGCGCGTGGCTCGGTAGGCCTTCTCAAGGAACTGGGCACCCTCGGCAGCCTTGCCTTGGGCGACCAGGGCTTGGCCGTACTGGAAGTAGGCTTGGCTGAGGGTTTCGCGCTCGTTGCTGGCCTCTAGGTCGGCGATGGACTCGCGGAACAGCTTCTCGGCGCGGTCATGCTGGTTGCGGTTTTGGTGCAGCAGGGCCATGTTCAGCGAGGTTTGCCCCCGCAGGTCGCGGCTGACCTCGCTGTTGCCGAACATCTGCTGCACATTGCTCAACAGCCGCTCGGCTTCGTCCACATTGCCCGCCTTCATGTGGTGGGCGGCCAGCTTGTTGGAGGCGCGGACCATATGGCTGAGGTTGCCGCTCTGTTGGGCGTAGCGCATCGCTTGCTCTAGGCTGCTGCGGGCACTATCGTTGTCCTCGGTGGCGGTATACATCTGGGCGTATTCCGAGGCGGTGTTGGCCGCTTGCTTCAGGCAGTCAATCATCTCCTGCAAGGCGGTGGCGGCGTAGAGGTGGCGACGCGCTTCCAGCATCCGCCCATTGGTCCGCTCCGCCTCCGCGCGTTGTAGGTGGGATTGGGCGAGCATCTGCGGGTTGCTGGCGAGGTTGCTGGTCTCGTTGATCTCCTCGATGAGGCGGCGGGCATCGTCGGGGCGATTGGTGGCAAGGTAGGCGTGGCTGAGTGCCCCCAGCATCGCCAACTTCAGTTGCGGGTCGTTTAGCTCAAGATTGTCGAGGATAGCGAGGGCCTTGCGCTCAAGTTCGATGGCGAGGTTGGCCTTGCCCTGCTGGATGTAGGCAAGGGCGGTGAGATGGCGCAGGCGGGCCAGTTCTTCGCTATCACCATACGTGACTATCTTGCCACTGACGCGGTCGAGGGCGGACAGGGCGGACATGGGGTCATTCTCCCCAATGTAGGCCTCGGCTTGCAGCAGCATCGCGCTGAGGCGGTCACTGGTGCGAAGCGCATCGGCCCGTAGCTCACTGAGGATGATGAGGGCATCGGCATGGTTGCCCGCCAGCACCTGATACTCGGCATCGGCTAGCTCAGTAGCCACTCGTTCCTCTTCGCTGACCACATCCTCCTCTTCGAGAAAGTAGGAAACCGGCTGGTCGAGTCGGCCCGCAAGGGTGCGGAGCGAGTTGACCGAGGGGCGGATTTTGCCCAATTCGACTGCGGAGACGTAGCTCTTGGAAAATTGCCCCGCGGCAAGGTCATCTTGGGTCATCCCCAGCGCGAGACGGGCATCCCGCAGCCTGATTCCCAGTGTGGTGGTTGGTTTTTCTGTCACTTTGATGCTCCTTTTCCATATATTGATTTGGTATTCTATTGTGAAACTACCGCCGCTCGCCGTATTAGCAAGGCGAACAGCGCACCACAATGAGCGTAACGCGGCCTTCAGCAAATATCGCCTTTCCGATTATAGCACTTCACATCAGAAAAGTCAATATTCTTTGGCTATTTCCTTCGCAATTCGGCGAATGTTAGGCACTATTGTCCAGCATGGTATAGACTGAGCAGCCGGGGGAATAGATTCTGCCAATCAAACTGTTGGGCGACTTTGACTGCACATCTGCCGAGTTCTTCACGATGCTGCTTATCTTTCAATAGGCTAAGTATCGCCGTAGCGAACTCATCAGCATCATTTGCAACTATTATATCATGTTCGGGCTGAATGTCAACCCCCTCTGCCCCCAACGCGGTGCAAATTACCGCTTTGCCCATGGCGAGGGCTTGGAGGAACTTCAGCCGCACCCCACCCCCCATCCGCATCGGCACTACATATACGGTGGCGGCACTGATGTAGGGGCGCACATCGTCCACCTCCCCGGTGACTACCACCCCCGCGCGCGCCGCCAACCCCCGCACCGCCACATTGGGCCGCGCCCCCACGATGTAGAATTGGGCTGCCGGTGCTGCGGCCCGCACTTTAGGCCAGACCGCCTCGGCGAACCAGACCGCTGCGTCCACATTGGGCCGGTACTCCATCAGCCCGGTGAACACTATGCTCTGCTCCGGCCAATCGGGGGTGGGGGCGGGTAGGGGGGTGGGGTTGAACTCGGCGGTGTCCACCCCATTGGGTATCACCCTGATGCGGGCGGCAAGTTGGGGGTCGAGCGCGGCAATCGTTTGGGCATCGGCGGGGGAGACGGCAATTACCGCATCGGCGCGGCGGCAGGCCTCGCGCTCAAAGCGCATCAGGCGGCGGTACTGCACTAGCGAATACAGACCCTTGACCACGCGGCGCGGGTGGCGGAGGTCGGTCTGATAGACGGTACGTTGCAGCGCATACTCCGCGTTATGCTCGTCGAGGATGAGGCGGGGACGGTGGCGGGCCAGTTCGAGGGCCAACTGACCGTATTGAGCCATCTCCAGCCCCTCCACCTGCACCACATCGTAGCGGTGGCTAATCATTTCGTATAGGGCGGATTGAAACAGCGGCGAGGCTAGCCGTGCGGCC
>JBBSEE010000331.1:0-4184 GCA_038239995.1 Chloroflexia bacterium
CGACGCAGTTTGCCTACGGGCCTTCGGGCTGGCGACTACTCCAGCTAAAAGTTCCGTGAGCCGCGAGGACTTCGCCGGCTCCATCAGGTTCATAATCTTCTTGCGTCGGGTACGAGCGGCAACTGCAAAGTTCGGTTTAGCCATGGTTCTGGTTTGCTCCTTCGTCTATATCTCGTCACTAGCCCTCCCACGTGGCCGATTGGCGGTGCGGGAATTGCGACAGAAGCGGAACAGCCACACTTCGGGGCGGTGGCCGGGACAATTTTAGATTTTGGATGGGAGTTACGCAGATGGGGCTAGATTTACGCCTGATTACGTAGGGGCGAATCGCATCCTCCCTGCTCAACTGCTGCAATCCAAAATCTAAAATCTAAAATCCAAAATCGGCTTAGTGGGCGATGCCGTTGGGCAGCAATCGCCGCACGTTGGTGACATGGGTAGGGCTGATGGGCTGCATCTTGTCGAACTGCTGCTTCACGCGGGTGGCCTTGCGGCGGCGGAAGTGGCTCTTCCCCCCCTTGGCCCGCAGTATCAGGCCAGTGCCGGTAATCTTGAAGCGACGCTTCGCCCCCTTATGGGTCTTCAGCTTGGGCATATCAGGACTCAACTCCTTCAGGGCAGGCCCGCAACTCGGCTCTGCAATAATGATGGTTGCCCCACGCGGGCAACAAATAGCAGACAGGCACACGGCCCGTCTGCCGAACGCCCGAAGATTATACCACATCGCGGGGGCGCAGGTCAAGCGTGGTACGGCGGTTTTTTGCCTAGTTCGGTTCGCCGAGGATGCGGTTGGTAATCTCTAGGGCCAGCTTGGCGGCAATCGCGGTCAGCACCGCCAGCAAGATGCCATGTACCATGCTGCGAACTACATCCTGCTCGTCAATCTTGCCATCGTGGTTACGGTCAGCCCCGCCCTGCAACATCTCCATGATTTCCTTCACGCGCTTGTCTCCTTTAGATGATGATTATCGCTGCCTAGATTGTACCACAAAATGGGCGGAACAGCTACGCCTTGCGCCGCGCCCCGAAAATGGAGATGGCCGCCGCCACGATGCCCGCCCCCGCGGCGGCACCCAACACCGGCACGGCCTTGGGCAGGGGGTCGTTGCCGGGCGCGGGTGGCTGCGGTGCCGGTGCGCCCACTACCGCTGCGTCGCTGGTTCCACTCACGGTCTGCTCCCGTGCTAGCACGCGGGCTTTCACCGCGTCGAGGTCGCTTGCCAGCCGCTGATGCACCGCATAGCGGGGGTCGCGGCGGCGTTGCTGCTCGCGCTGGGCCGCTTCCTCAGCAGTGCTGGGGGCAAGGGTCGCCAGCTTCTTGCGGGCGGTGGCGTGTTCCGAGCAGAACTCCGCGCTCATCAGCAGAATCATCGAGGCGAAGTAGATATACAGCAGCAAAGCCACTACCGTGCTGAGGCTGCCATAGGTAGCAGCCTGCGGCCCAAAGTGGGCGAGATAGAAGCCGAACAACTCCTTCAGCAAGGTCCACCCCACCGCCCCAATCAGCGAACCGCTGACTACATCCTTGAACTCGACATGGGTTTTGGGCAGGAACTTGTTCATCAGGATGAACACCCCCCACAAGGCCAGCACCGAGATGACGATGTTCACAAGGTAGAACACCCACGGCGGCAGTTCCAGTCCGAGGAGGCCGATGCTCTGCACCCCGCTGGTCACGGTAGAAAGCACGATGGTGGCAACGTTGACCGCGATAATCAAGATGCCCGCTACCCCCAAGCTGGCGATGTTGGTGAGGTAGCCGAGGATGAAGTTCTGGTTGGTCGGCTTTGCGTCCCATGCGCGGGTGAGGGCTTTGGAGAGGGTGCCGAACACGCCACTGGCGGAGAATATCAGACCGACGAGACTGAATACGCTTGCTCCGCCCCGGTCCTTCACCGCGTTGTTAATCGCATCGTTGACCACCTTGTGCAGGTCGCTGTTGCCAAATGCGCCCGACAGCAACTCAGTGAGATTTTTCCTCCCCTCTGGGCTATCGAAGAAGAAGCTAGCGATGGTGATAACGAGGATAATCAGGGGGAAGACCGCGAGGAAGGTGAAGTAGGTCAACGCCCCCGCCATAGTCGCCATATCGTCGTCACCGAACTCCTTGACCGTGCTTTGGGTTACTTTCAGCAGGTTGACTTTATCGGCCATCAACACACCTCCATGTCGCTCATGTTTCCTTCGGTTGCTTCTGCAATAGGGTTTCGCTGTAATCAACCCCGTGCTTACCAAGTTCATCGAGCATCTCTAGGATGATGTCCACCCCGGCAAGGTTGACACCGAGGTCGTGGGTGAGGTGCTGGATGAATTGGAACTTGCGAATGTCGTTCTGCGAGTAGCGGCGGCGTTTGGTGGGGGTGCGGGCGGGGACGACTAGCTCATGCTCCTCGTAGATACGCAAGGTGCGCGGGTGCAGGCCGAGGATGTCGGCGGCCACGCTGAGGGTGAACACCGGCTTGTCCACGTTGATGCTGCTCTCCTCAACCCTTGTGCCAAAAGACGGCGTTACCGCGCGATTCTCGATACTCGCTTCTAGCTCATGGTCATCACTGTCCATCGGTTTCCACCTCTACTCCCTTGCTTCTTTAAGCACTTTTCGTACCACATCGGCGGGCACATCATAGCATAGGGGCAAAGGGATTGTCAAGTTTATGGCACATAGCATTGCCACGTTTTGGGGATTGACAAGGCCAAGAAGGGGGTATTTACCGATAGCGGCGACGGCGACGGCTGCGCCAGAGCAAGGTCCAGAAGGCGGTGGTGAACAACGCGCCAATCGCGGCGGTGAGCAGGGGGATTTGCTGATAGACCGGCTCGGCAGCGAAGTGCAGCTTAAGCAAATCCACTGCCCCCCATGCCCCCAGCGCGGCGACGAGGATCGAGCCGCCCCAATGCAGCGGCATCGGCTTACCGGCAATCACCTCGCCAATGAAGCCGAACACCGCGCCGTAGAGCAGGTAGATGAGCAATTGTACCGGGGGGGGAAGAACTAGTGCGTCCATGCGCGTATTCTAGCCTAAACCGCGACTGGATTCAAGCGGCGGCCAACATTCGCACGATGCGGTCAATGATGCGCCGCGCGGTCTGAGCTTTGGGCAGGCGGGGGAGTTGCTCCCCGCCCTCGGCATCGAGCAGGGTCACGCTGCTGTCGTCTCTGCCGATGCTGCTGGCCGCGTCGTTGGCGATGATGAGGTGCAGCTTCTTGCGGCGCAGCTTGTCGGCGGCGTTGGCGTGCAGGTTCTCGGTCTCGGCGGCGAACCCCACCCGCAGCAGGCCGGGCATATCGGCGGCCCGTTCGGCCAACGCCCCCAGTATGTCGGTGGTGCGCGTAAGGTTGATGACTAGCTGCTCCTGTCCCTTCTTGATTTTCTGTTCGCTCATCGTCGCGGGGCGATAGTCGGCCACCGCCGCGGCCATCAGCAGCACATCGGCGGACGGGGCGGCGGCCAGCACCGCCTCCGCCATCTCCGCCGCGGTGGTGACGCGCACCATAGCGGCCCCTATGGGCGGGGTGAGGCCGCTTGGCCCGGTGATGAGAGTGACGGACGCGCCCCTGTCCAGTGCCTCTTGCGCCAGCGCGTAACCCATCTTGCCCGACGAGCGATTGCCGATGTAGCGCACCGGGTCAAGCGGCTCCTGCGTCCCCCCGGCGGTAATCAGCAGCCGCTTGCCCGCGAGGTCGCCCCCCTTGCCCAGAGCGAGGCGGATGTGGCCGAGCAGCACGCTAGGGTCGGGCAGACGGCCCAGCCCCTCGTGCCCGCTCGCCAGCCGCCCGCGTTCCGGTTCGATGATAGTCGCGCCGCGTTCACGCAGGGTGGCAAGGTTGGTTTGGGTGGCAGGGTGGGCGTACATATGGCGGTCGCCCGCGGGGGCGATGAGTAGGGGGGCGGTAGAGCCGAGCAGGGTGGTGGTCAACAGGTTGTCGCTGAGGCCCTGCGCGAGTTTGGCGATGGTGTTAAAGGAGGCGGGGGCAATCACCGCGAGGTCGGCTTCGGCGAGACTGACGTGGCCGAGGTCGGCTCCTTCCCAGTGTTCGTACAGGTCGTGACGTACCTTGCGGTGGGTGATGCTCTGGAAGGTAATCGGCCCCACAAAGCGGGTCGCGTCGGGGGTCATCACCACATCCACCAACGCGCCCGCTTTGGTCAACAAGCTAGCAAGCTCCACCGCTTTGTAGCAAG
>JBBSEE010000332.1:0-4181 GCA_038239995.1 Chloroflexia bacterium
GCCAGTGCGTCTACGCGGCCATAGCCGAAGTGATTGTTGGGGATAGTGTGGTAGTCAATCCCGCCGCAGGAGGTCGGCCCGCTGTTGACGTTGACGGTATGGTTAGCGGTGTTCTCTAGGATAGTCTTAGTGGTGCTGATGTCGCGGGTCAGCCATGGGCGGGCGGACCAGAGCAGGGCGACCACCCCGACCACGTGCGGCCCGGCCATGGAGGTGCCGCTGAAGTTGGCGTAGCCATTGGTAGGCACGCTGGAGCGCACGCTCACGCCGGGGGCACTGATTTCCGGCTTCATCCGATTAGAGCCGTCCGAGGTGACTGGGCCGCGACTGCTGAAGCCCGCGAGGTTATTGTTGATGTCAATCGCGCCTGTGGAGAAGGAGTTGGCGTAGATGGCGATGGGGTTCTGCACCGTAGAGCAGGCAGGGCCGGAGTTCTGGGCCGAGGCCTCGACGAAGATGCCCGCCGCTTGGGTGTTGTCCACCGCGGTTTGCAGGGTCAGGGGGGCGCAACCCTCACTGGCGGGGCATTCCCAGCTATTGTTAATCACATCGGGGCGGAGGGTAGGGTTGGGGTTGTTGCCGTTGATGTCGGTGGGGGCAATGAAGAATTGGAAGCACTCGGTATAGCGGGCGGGGGTGCCATTGTTCGCGTCCATGTTGCGGCAGCCAATCCACTTCGCGCCGGGAGCGACCCCGATTTGGTTGCCCGCCCCGTCGTCGCCCGCGGTGGTGCCAGTGGTGTGGGTACCGTGACCTTGGTCGTCGCAGGGGAAGGGCGAGTTGTTGCCGCAGACGTTGCCCACCGAGTCGTGGATGGAGTCGTGCCAGTTGTAGCTATGGTCGGCAGAGGTGCCGTTCCAGCCGCGATAGTGCGGCTTAATCGCGGGGTGGTCCCACTGCATTCCGGTGTCCGCGTTGCCAATCACCATGTTGGTGCCGGTGTAGCCCATCGCCCATACTTGCGGGGCGTTCACATTCTGCAAGCCCCACTCCGGCGCATTGGGCGACTGTGGGGCGGGCTGGATGTTCATAATCGCGGGGTCTTCGATGCCGCGGAAGGCGCGATTGGCCTCGATGTGTCCCACCGCCGGGTTGGCGGCGAGGCTGTCCACCACCGCGCGATTGCCGTTATAGACCACAATGGCATTGGCGACCCAGAAGGACTGGTAGCGTAGCCCTTGCGCCTGTAGTGCGTTGATAATCGGGGCTTGGCTGCTATCCGCCTTCGCTTTAAGTGTGTTGTAGACGTACCAGCCGCGTGCATCTTGGTCCTTGATGTTGTAGGCGGCACTGAGGTTGGCTTGGTCGGCGAGCAGGATGATGAAGGTGGCGGCCTGACCGTTGGCGGTGTCATCGAGGGTGGCGCGGTCAACCTTGCTGATGGATAGGGCTGCCGACGCGCTGCGGGGGGGCAACGGGTTGGCAGCGGAGATGTTCAGGGCCAGTGTGCTGCTCACCAGCATCAGGATGAGCATTCCGATACACCGCGTGACGAACTTACTGTTCATGCTTGCTTCTCCCTTTCTAATTCCTAACTATGCTATTCTGCCATACAAGCGGGCGATTGGCCCTAACTTGTGCCGCCTATTGTAGCAGGCAAGTATCGGTTGGTCAAATTGAATGGCGAAAAGCGAGGGCGGGCCACCGCCCGCCCCTACATTGCCATTAGCTTAATCTGGTGGCTAGCCCTCCAGCGTGCTGACATCGCCGAGGTCTTGGCCCAACGCTTTGGCCTTAATCAGGCGGCGCATAATCTTGCCACTCCTCGTCTTGGGCAGGCTGTCCACGAACTCTATCTCCTTGGGCACCGCGATGCCGCCCACCTCCTTACGCACGTGCTGCTTCAGTTCAGCGGCCAGTTCGTCGCTGGCGGTGAAGCCGCGCTTCAGGATGACGAGGACGCGAATGTATTCGCCGGTAATCTCATCGGGCAGGCCAATCGCCGCCGCTTCCGCTACTGCTGGGTGGCTGACGAGGGTACTCTCGATTTCGCTGCTGCCGAGGCGGTGGCCGCTGACCTTGATTACATCGTCCACCCGTCCCTGTATCCAGAAGTAGCCATCGCGGTCCTCATGGGCGGCATCACCGGCAAAGTAAACCCCGGCAATGGTGTTCCAGTAAGTTTCGTAGCGTTCGGGGCTGCGGTAAATCGTCCGCATCATGCTCGGCCACGGCTTGCGGATGATGAGGAAGCCGCCCTTCTCCTTGCCCACCTGTTCGCCGCGAATGTTGACCACATCAGCATCAATCCCCGGTAGGGGTCGGGTAGCGGAGCCGGGCTTGAGCGGGAGGACCATGGTGGGGCTAATCATGATGCTGCCGGTCTCGGTCTGCCACCATGTGTCCATAATCGGCAGGCGGTCGCCGATGATGTGGCGATACCAGAGCCACGCTTCGGGGTTGATCGGCTCACCTACGCTGCCCAGCAAGCGCAAGCTGCTGAGGTCGTACTTGGCGGGCCACTGCTCCCCCTGCTTCATCAACGCCCGAATCGCGGTTGGAGCAGTGTACAGGATTGTCACCTTGTAGTCTTCCACCACTTTCCACCAGCGACCGGGGTCGGGGAAGTCCATCGCCCCCTCGTAGAGGATGCCAGTCGCCCCCGCCATCAGTGGGCCGTATACGATGTAGCTATGACCCGTGACCCAGCCGGGGTCAGCGGTACACCAGTACACATCGCCCGGCTTGATGTCGAACACGAACTTGGTGGTGGCGTAGCAGCCTACTGCATAGCCGCCCTGAACGTGGACGACCCCCTTGGGCTTGCCGGTGCTGCCGCTAGTGTACAGGATATAGAGCATATCCTCGCTGTCCATCTCCTCGGCGGGGACTTCCCCCTCTGGCGGCTGGCTGCCCACCGCATCGCTCCACCACACATCGCGGCCTTCATGCCACGCCACCGCGTTGCCCGCCCGCTTCAGGGTCAGCACGTGTTCAATGCTGGGGGTTTGGGCCACCGCATCATCCACGATACCCTTGAGGTTGACCAACTTGCCCTTGTAGATGTAACCATCGCAGGTAATCACCGCCTTGCACTGCGCGTCCTCGATGCGGTCTACCAGCGCGGTGGCGGCAAAACCGGCGAACACCACTGAGTGTATTGCCCCGATGCGGGCCACCGCCAGCATGGCGACGGCAATCTCCGGCACGCGCGGCATATAGATAGTGATGCGGTCGCCCCGCCCGATGCCCATCGCCTTCAGCGCGGCGGCACAGCGGTTCACCTCGCGGTAAAGGTCGGCGTAGGTGACGGTGCGCTTCTCGCTGCCGTCCTCGCTCTCCCAATAGTAAGCGGGCTGCTCCCATGTGGGCGTACCCTTGTGGCGGTCGAGGCAGTTGTAGGCGATGTTGGTCGTCCCCCCTACGAACCACTTGCAGAAGGGCTGATTAGACCAATCGAAGGTGGTATCCCACGGCTTGAACCAGTGCAACTCGCGGGCTTGGTCGGCCCAATACTCCTCGAAGTTCGCGATGCTCCAGCGGTAGAAATCCTCATAGTTGTCGAAGCCCTTGCTCTGCATATAGGCGGTGATGTTGGCGTTGGCGACCTCGGCGGGGCTGGGGTTGAACAGACGCTGCTCGTTAAGCACATGGTCGGTGTTCTCGAAATCGGGGCGGCGCACCACGAAACTGGGCGCGAGGTTGCGGTCATCAGTTGCGGCCATGCCGGTATCTCCTTTACTTATGGGGTGAAACGCGGGTTGGGGGTGTTGCTCTGCAATTATATCACAATTCCCTGACCCCATCATCCGTCAAGGTCAAACGCCACCGGCCAAATCAGCCGCCCCGGCGGACACTGCCCCGCTTGAAGTTTTGCTAGGTATCCATAGAGCGGGCTAGGGGTGAGGGGGCAAACCATGGCTGCGCTCCATGCGTGGCCGTCGCCTGCCCGAGCGCAGCGGTCGAGGCGGAGGCGGGGTGCAAGGGCAGCAGATATTCTGGCGGTGGGTTATTTGCTTGTTGGGCCAGCGTTGCCACCATGGCGCGGGCCGCTTGATGGTCGCGGGCTAGGAAGACGCGCGGCTGGGTCGGTTCGCGGGCGAGGATGCGGGTGTAGCCTACTATCTCGCCGTTGCGGAGGTAAATGGCGGCTTGGATCGCGGGGTTGGGACTGAGCCAGTCAAGCAGGTTCGGCTCTGGCACGAGGGCCATATCTACCTCGCTCTCCTCCTGCCACCACA
>JBBSEE010000333.1:0-4169 GCA_038239995.1 Chloroflexia bacterium
ACTCAAACCTCAAACCTCATCTCCCCAGCCGCAAATTGCCCAGCGTGATGCTGAGGTCGCGGATGTCGCTCTTGTCGAGGCCGAGGGCGGCGGGCGAGGCGTAGCCGTCGGGGACGGTAAGGATGAGGAAGTTCGTCCCCTCTTGCAAGTCGAAGCTGAAACTATACGGCTTTAGTGCATCACTGGCGACGCTCTGCTGTCCAATCTCCGCCCCATCCTTGCTGATAACGAGGCGGCGGGGTTGGGCGAAGGCGGCGGCATCGAAGCTGAGGGTGTAGCCGCCCGCCTGTCCGCGCGGCACGATAATCCGCAAGGTGGCGCGGGCCTTCTCTATCCAGCGACGGGGGCCGCTTGCGCCCCCCTCCACCTTGTGCCAACCCTCGGCGGGGAGCAGCAGCGGAGCGGTGAACGGATGGGCGGGCACCGCATAGGCGACTATCTCATCATCCTCAAAGGCGGGCGCGGGCATGATATTGCTTTGCACAAATTGGCGGGCGTGGTCATAATCGGCAGGCTTGCCGAACTCGTGCTTATAGAGGATGAGATAGTGGAAGTCGTAGGCGGTCAGCATCGTCAGCAGCGTATCGGTAGGAACCGCCCCCGCCACCATGTCCGGCCCGATAGTGTAGTCGGCGAACCAATCTTGCATCACCGCCATGATGCCGAAGTTGTCGGCCAGCGGTCGGGAGAGATAGCCGCCGCTAATCGCCTTGTGGTGGAAGATTTGGTTGCGGGTGCGGGTGTGGTCGGCGGTGAAGTGGCCGGTGAGTGGCAACTCGAACAGGGCGTATGGTTCGCCATCAGCGGCCAATTGGCTGAAGAAGCGGGGCGCGGTAATTGGCTGGGTGGCGAAGGGCAAGGGTAGGAACTCGATTGCCATCAATATCACCAGCGCATAGCCAACCCGCCGCGCGATTGCCCCCCGCCGCAGCAACCAAGCGAAACCGAGGCCAATCAGCACCGCGAGGGTCAGGGTGGCAGGGATGAAGAAGCGGTCAGGGGCGCGGATGATGTTCATCAACGGCAGTTGGGCGAATAGGGCGAAGGGCAGCGGCACGCCGGTGTCGTTGGTAGCGATGGTCAGGTTGGGGCCGAGGGCGAGGATGATGAACAGCAGGGTGACGAACAGCCAGTAGCGACCCCGCCCCCGCCAGCCGCCTACCACCCCGACGAGCGCGAGGGCGAGGGCGGCAAAGCCGAGGTAACTGCGCCGCTTCATGCACACATCCATGTTCACATCGCAGAAGCGGCTGTGTGAGGGTAGGCCGCGCAGGATGTCGCCCGTGAACCCACCGCCCACTGTCAGCAGCGGGTTGGGGGTGAACAGCGAGAGCAGGTCGGCGGAGTTGAGCAGACGTTGCTCCTCTGGCAATTGCTTCCAGACCGTATCGCTGCCCAGTTCCTTGAGCGTGGGCAGCAATATCGGCGCACATACCAGCAGCCAGACCGCACCCACCGCCGCCACCGCCCCCACCTGCTGCGCCAGCCACCGTCCCCCCTGTCGCCGCGCCCACCATCCGTAGGCCAACAATAGCGTCGCAGTAATCACCAGAGCGTAGACGAGGTGATACCAATCCAGCAGGCTGATGAGGGTGAGGAACAACGCGGCCAGCAGCATCCAGACTAGCGCAGCCCGACTGAGCAGCCGCCCCGCCCCTTCCACCGCGTCGCGCAGGCGCAGCAGGGCGTAGAGGTAGTAGGGTAGGAACTCCACGGAGTAGAGGTTGAGGTAGCCCTGCATCAGGTTGTCGAGGTGCAGCGGATAGCAGGTGAAGGCGAGGCCGCCGACGAAGCCCGCCAGCCGATTGCCGCTTACGTATCCGACCAGCAGATACGCGCCGTAGCCTGCCAGCACGAAGCCGAGCAGGGCGACGAGGTTGTAGCTGGCGACGAGGCCGAACAGCGATTGCAGCACCAACGCCGCTGCCCCGTTCAACGGCTGAAAGGTGTGAAACCAGAGCGGCACCCCGCCCCCCTGATAATCGGGCCAGTACACCAGCGGGTTGGAGAAGGGGTTATGGTGCAAATCGAGCAGGGCATAGCGAAACCACCACAAGTTCCACAGGTTCTGGTCGCGGTCCACCGTGAGCAGCGCGGGGGTCTCGCTGCCGAGGCGCAGCACCAGCGGCCATGTGTACACCACCGCCAGCGCGGCGTAGAGCAAGATGACAAGCAAGGTTTGAGGTTTGAGGTTTGAGGTTTGAGTTGTTGATTCCCCCATTCTACCTTCTACCTTCTACCTTCTGCATTCCCGCCACCAGCATCAATGTCGCCCCCTTCGCATCGCCCCCCACCTCTACGGCGGGGCCGACACAACTGGGGCAGCCGTTGTCGCAGCCGCAATCGCGGATTAGGTCGGCGGCGGCGCGGAGCAGGTCGGCGTGCAGGTCGTACAACCGCTGGCTGAAACCAATCCCGCCGGGGTAGCTGTCGTAGATGAAGATGGTGGGTCGCTTGGTGAAGGGCGACTTAATCTGCGGCACGCAGCCGATGTCGCGCGGGTCGCACATCAGGTATAGGGGCGCGACCGTAGTCAGCACATTGCCCAACCCCACCATCCCCGCCTGCAAGCCGTCTTTGGGCAAACTGGCGGCCACCTCTGGCGGCACAGTCAACCAGTAGGCGGTGGTGTGCATCTCCTGCTCTGGCAAGCTGATTTTGCCCCAACCGACGTTCTCGTGGGTCTGCAATTTAATCTTCTTGTAGATGGTCGCCAACGCGCTGACCATCACCTCGCCGTGATTGCGGGTCGCATCTCCTTGTCCCCGCGCTGGCGGGCTGCTCACCTGTTCCGCCCCCAGTTCGGGCCGATAGTCCGCCACCGCCTCCCGCGCCACCGCCGCCGCCCACCCTGCATCCGCAATGGTGCGCGGGATGGTGTTCTCGTCCTCGCCTATATGCTCCTCTCCCTCTGGGAGAGGCAGGGTGAGGGTAGCGGCACTGAACACGTCCAGCACCTTGAGGGTGACGGCAAGGTTGGCATCGGTGTAGTAGTCCACATCAACGGCACGGACGTAGGCCTTCTGCTCGTCCCAATCTAGCTTGTCCACATGGTACTGCTGCGCGTCGTGCAGGTAGATAGCCTCCTCATGTAGCATGGTCGGCACGCTGAAGCGGTCCATTTCGCCGATGATGCGATGGTTGGCAGGGTCGCTGCCATCCACAATCACGAAGTTGTCGGCAGCAGCGGTGCGGAGGCTGATGCTCTCGGCGGGGAAGTTCTCGCTCATCCAGTGGTAGGTGTCCGCGCTGCGATGCAGGATACCCACCTCCTCTAGGTATTCCAGCAACTCGCGCGGCTCCGACTTGCCGAAGTGTTCGCCCACGCTGAAGGGCAGTTCAAAGGCGGCGCACTTCAGGTGGCTGATTTGGATGAGCAGGTTGTCGGGGTTGACCAGCCCATTCTCAGGCGGCTGACCGAAGAAGTAGTCGGGGTGGGTGGTAATATACTGGTCGAGCGGACTGCTACCCGCCACCATAATCGCCGCCGAGGTGCTGGATTGACGACCGGCGCGGCCCGCCTGCTGCCACGCGCTGGCGATGGTGCCGGGGTAGCCGCACATCACGCACACCTCCAGAGTACCGATGTCAATCCCCAGTTCCAGCGCGTTGGTGCTGACCACGAGGCGCACGCTGCCATCGCGCAGGCCTCGCTCGATTTCGCGGCGTTGCAGCGGCAAATAGCCACCCCGATAGCCCCGTATCGCCCGCTCCGACAATCGCCCCTTGGCCGCATTGCGGAGGTAGGTGAGCAACACTTCGACGGTGGTGCGGGCGCGGGCGAACACGATGGTCTGCACATCGTTGGCGAGGAAGCGGGTGGCAAGGTCGCTGGACTCGGCAATGGTGCTGCGGCGCAGGCCCAGTTCACGGTTGATGACCGGCGGGTTGTACATGATGAAGTGCTTGGCGGCGCGGGGTGCGCCGTTGCGGTCTACCAGCGTGACCCGCTCAGGCTCCACCCCGATGAGGTTGGCGGCCAATTCGCGCGGGTTGGCAATCGTCGCCGAGCAGCAGATGAACTGCGGGGTTGCCCCATAGAAAGCGCAGATGCGCTCTAGGCGGCGCAGCACGTTGGCGACATGGCTGCCGAACACGCCGCGATATTGGTGCAATTCGTCCACCACGATGTATTTGAGGTTCTCGAACAGGCGCACCCACTTGGTATG
>JBBSEE010000334.1:0-4167 GCA_038239995.1 Chloroflexia bacterium
CGCCCCTACATCAGGCTCCTATCCAGCCGCAATGTGCCTCCCATTATACCACGAATTGACCCTCGGTTTAGTAACCTTCCTCCTCGTATCCCCCCCCCCCCATATCCGGCATATCTGGCTCACCGAGCAGCGCGTCCTCGATGGTCTGGGCGAGGCTGGCGACCCCTTCGCCGTTGAAGCCATTGGCTAGCGCGGGTGGTTTGGGGGTCATCGGGTAGAAGCCCTTGTTGAAGCCCAGCTTGGCCGCCTCAAGCAAGCGGCGTTCTAGCTGGCTGACCTGTCTAAGCTCCCCGCTGAGGCCAATCTCACCCACAAACACCGCGCCGGGGTCTACCATCTGGTTGCGGAAGCTGCTAGCAATCGCGGTCGCCACCGCAAGGTCAACCGCCGGTTCGTCCACCTTCATCCCGCCCACCACGTTCACGTAGATGTCTTGATTGGACAGCGTAAGGCCCACCCGCTTGGTCAGCACCGCGATGAGCATCTGCAAGCGATTGTTGTCCACCCCGTTAGCGGTGCGGCGGGGCATCCCGAAGCTGGTGGTGCTGGTCAACGCCTGCACCTCGACCAGCAGCGGGCGGGTTCCCTCCATCGTTACCGCCACCGCGCTACCGGGGATACCCATGCTGCGCTCGGCGAGGAAGGCAGCGGAGGGATTGGGCACCTCAATCATCCCATCCCCGCTCATCTCGAACACGCCCACCTCGTTGGTGCTGCCAAAGCGGTTCTTCACCCCGCGCAGCAGGCGATACTGGTGATAGCGGTCGCCCTCTAGGTACAGCACGGTGTCCACCATATGCTCAAGCACGCGCGGGCCAGCCAACGCCCCCTCTTTGGTCACATGGCCGACGAGGAACATGGGGATGTTGCGGCTCTTGCCGAGGCGCATCAGCCGACTGGTACACTCGCGCACTTGGCTGACGCTGCCCGCCGCCGAGCTTACGTCCGGCACGTACACGGTCTGTATCGAGTCGATAATCGCCAGCGCGGGCTGCATCTGTTCGATGTGCTGCAAGATGTAGTCCATGTTGGTTTCGGACAGGAGGTAGAGTTGGTCCGGTCCGATGTTCAATCGGTCGGCGCGGAGCTTGATTTGCTGGGGTGACTCCTCGGCACTGACGTATAGCACCTTACCCTCGGCGGCGAGTAGCCCGCTGATTTGCAGCAGCAGGGTGGACTTGCCGATGCCGGGGTCGCCGCCAATAAGTATTAGGCTGCCGGGTACAATGCCGCCCCCTAGCACGCGGTTGAACTCGCCAATCGGCACTTGGGTTCGCTTCCAGTCCGCGTTGCTGATGTGGGTAATCGGCTCCGGCTTGCTCATGCTGGCGGCAGTGCCTAGCCATGCGTTGTGGTTGTTGCTGCCCCCGCTGCTGGTGGGGGCGACCGTCTCGCTGAAGGTGTCCCACTCACCGCAGTCGGGGCACTTGCCCTGCCACTTGGGCGACTCGCTGCCACAGTTCTGACATACATAAATCATCTTCGGCGGCTTGCCGGTTCCGTTCTTCGCCATGTCCTCATCCCTCTCTATTTATCGCACATTTGTTCTATTTATGTGGGGATTATAGCACATTTGCCGCGCGTTTGCAACTTACCGCTGCGTAATTTCTGGTTAATGGTAAAGGTAAATTGGGCACCTAGATATTGTTTGCTGCCCTTCGCGTAGATAGTGCCAATGCTGGTTATCGGTACCTCCCAGTCTAGTGGCTGCTGGTTCAGCCAAGCGACGATGGGGCCAAGGTTGTCGGTGGTGATGTCGCTCTGCCCAATCGTGATATGGGGCATCCATTGCACAGGGCTGTAATGCTCAATCGCTCCTTTTGCCACCGCTGCGCCTACTGATTGCCATACCTCTGCGTGCAGGCGGCTCAACTCACCATCGCGCACGAGCGGGATGTACAGCACCGGCGCGGCCCCGCTGAAGATACCGATACCGTTGGCGCGGATGCGAAACGGGAGGTTAGTTGCCGCAATCTGGGTCAGCGCATCGGCCAGCAGCGCAGCATGGTACTTCTTCGCCACATGGTAGGAAAAATGCGGATACGGGGTGATATACACGCCCCTAACCCCAAACTCTGCCTTCAGCCCAGCCCAAATGCTTTCCACTCGGTGCTGATGCTGCTCATCGAGCAGCGAAATGACTCCCTCCATTATCCTAGCTCTCCCTCACCCCAAAGTACATCCCCGCCCGCCCGGCGCGTCGGGGTCGTAGCTAGTCTGCAAGCCAGTAGCAGCGAAGGCGGCGCGATAATCATCGTGGCTAAATAGGCCCAGCCGTTTAGCAGGCCACTGACCGGCAGCACCGTGTTCTGGCCGCGCAGGATGCTCTCGGTGATGCGGAGTAGGCCGCTGCCAATGGCATAGTAAGTCGCACCCTTGCGCTGGATAATCTCATAGGCGGCGGTACGGACTTGGGCGAAGATGCCGTCGAGGTCGGCTTGGCGGTGCGGCTTGCCCATCGCCGCGCTGAACTCGGCCAGCGACATCCCGGCGATGCGGGCACTGCTCCACACCGGCAACTCGCTGTCGCCATGTTCGCCGATGATATAGGCGTGGACGCTGCGGGGGTCAATCTGGTAATACTCGCCCAGCAGATAGCGCAACCGCCCGGTGTCCAGCACCGTGCCGCTACCAAACACTTGGTGGGTGGGTAGGCCGGAGATACGTAGGGTCGCGTAGGTGAGGATGTCCACCGGGTTCGCCACCACCACGATGACCGCATCAGGCGCGTACTTGACCACCTCTGGCACAATGCTGCGGAAAATCGCCACATTAGTCTGCACCAAATCGAGCCGCGTCTGGCCGGGCTTCTGGTTCGCCCCTGCGGTGATGACCACCATCTGCGCCCCGCGCAAATCGGGATAGTCGCCCGCCACAAAGTCCATGGGCGGGCCGAAGGCGACGGAATGGTTCAGGTCCATGGCCTCACCCTCGGCCCGCTGCTTGTTTACGTCAATCAACACCACCTCGGTTGCCACCCCGCTAGCGGCTAGGGCGTAGCCGAAGGTCGCCCCCACGAACCCCGCCCCCACGATACCTACCTTTGGCATCTATGTACTCCTTTACTTTAGCTTGGGTTGTGCCTTAATTATAGCACAGACCAAAGTGCGAATGGCTAAGTGTAAAACATATTTCACCTTTTTAATGCAATATACTGGCATTGCCATAGCTTTTACGCTGGTAAGATTGTATAATTTATCACGAAGGGATAGCGGTACCAGATAAAGGAGGTTTATCATGTCTGACCTTATCGCTGCCAGAGTGTTGACCGCAATTTCGCTGGCATTCCACATCATCTTCTCGGCGATTGGTTTGACCTTGCCGCTGTTGATGGTGATTGCCGAAGGGATGTGGCTGCGGACCAAGAACCGCGCCTACTATGACCTCGCCCGCAAATGGGCTAAGGCTGCCGCAGTGCTATTCGCGATTGGCGCGGTGAGCGGTACTGCGCTTTCGTTCGAGATGGGGCTGCTATGGCCGGGGTTCATGAAGTTCGGGGGTGGGATTATCGGGTTGCCCTTTGGTCTTGAGGGGTTTGCTTTCTTCATCGAGGCGATTTTCATCGGTATCTACCTGTATGGCTGGGATAAGCTATCGCCACTCGCGCATTGGCTGTCCGGTCTGCCCATCGCCATCGCGGGGCCGGTCTCCGCCTTCTTCATCATGGCGGTAAACGGCTGGATGAACTCGCCTGCTGGGTTCAACTACGACCCCCTGACGGGCAAGGTGAGCGACATCAACCCGATTGCCGCGATGTTCAATCCCGCCGCCCCGACTGAGATATTGCACATGACCCTCGCTGGTTTCCTCGCCACTGGCATCGCCACCAGTGCGATTTACGCATGGGGCTTGCGGAAGGGCCGCCACGATGATTATCACCGCAAGGCTATCCTCATTGCCCTCAGTGTGGTAATGATTACTGCGCCGCTCCAGTTTATCAGCGGCGACCGCAGTGCCAACTACGTTGCCAACAATCAGCCGGTCAAGTTTGCGGCGATGGAGGGGCAGTTCAAGACCGAGGCGAACGCGCCCCTACGTATCGGCGGCCTCCCCGACCCCAGCACCGGCCAGACCAACTTTGCGATTGAGATACCGGGAATGCTCAGTTGGCTGGGCTTCGGCGACACCAACGCGGTGGTGAAGGGTCTGAACGATGTACCAGCTGAC
>JBBSEE010000335.1:0-4155 GCA_038239995.1 Chloroflexia bacterium
ACCGGCCCGCAGGCAGGCATTCGTCCCGAGGGGGTGTACGGTGGGGCAGAGATAGTCGGGTTCGACCTCGGCGGGTTGCAGGCGGCGATAAATAGTGGTATTGTGCCAGTGGTGGCCGGTTTTCAGGGGGCGGGGCCGCATGGGGAGATTACCACCCTCGGTCGCGGGGGCAGCGACACCACGGCTGCCGCTCTTGCCGCCGCTCTGCCCGCCGACTGGGGCGAGATATACACCGATGTGGCGGGGGTGTATACCGCCGACCCTCGCCTTGTGCCCACCGCCCGCAAGCTGGAGCGCATCAGTTACGCGGAGATGCTGGAACTAGCCGCTTTCGGGGCGAACGTGCTACACCCCCGCGCGGTGGGCTGGGCGCAGCGGGGCGGGGTGCCGTTGGTGGTGCGCTCTAGCTTCAGCCCGCAGCGCGGCACGCTGATTGCCCCCGAGGGTGCCCACCCGCCCATTGCCGAGGCTAGTGCCCACGAATGGCCCACCCGTGTGCGTGGTCTAGCCCTGCAATCGCTCGACCCGCAGCGCAGTCGCGTCTCATTGGTGGGCGAGGGGGTGGGCGGCGACGCGCGGCTTGACGGGCAGATGCGGGCTGCGCTTAGTGAAGCGGGGTTCGACTTCCGCCCCGACGCGGGCAGCCACCTACGCCTCAGCTATATCCTTGCCCCCGCCGACGGCCCGGCTGCGCTGCGCCTGCTGCACACCGCCGTTGCCCTCGATGTGGCAAGTGTAGAGGAGCAGCCCGCCCGACCTAATATCCACCTCTCTAGCATCACATATAGCGGAATAGGAGCAGTCACATGGTAAGCATCAACGTCGGTATCCTCGGCGCGACCGGCATCGTCGGCCAGCGCATCGCCAGCCTGTTGGTCTCCCACCCTTGGTTCAAGCTAGCGGCAGTCAGCGGTGGGGAGCGCAACTACGGCAAATCCTACGCCGCTGTCCTCCGCGATGGGGGTGAGGGGCTACCCGCCTCCATCCGCGACCTGCGGGTGTCCGCCAGCGACCCCGCCGCCTTCGCCGACTGTCGGCTGGTGTTCAGCGCATTGCCCAACGAGGCCGCCTCGGACATCGAACCCGCCTTCGCCGCCGCTGGTCATGCGGTGGTCAGCAACGCCCGCAGCTATCGGATGGAGGCGGACGTGCCGCTGGTCATCCCCGAAATCAATCCCGAACATCTCAAGGTGATAGATGAGCAGCAGCGGCGGCGGGGCTGGGCGGGCTACATCGTCGCCAACCCCAACTGCGTCGCCGCCCACCTTGCCCTTGCCCTCGCCCCCATACATAGTGCCTTCGGGCTGCGACAGGTGCAAGTCACCACTTTGCAGGCGGTCAGCGGGGCGGGCTACGGTGGGGTGGATGCCCTCAGCATCATAGACAATGTGATTCCCTACATCAGCGGCGAAGAAGAGAAGCTGGAGATCGAGCCGCGCAAACTGCTGGGAGGGCTGAACGAGGATGAGACTAGCATCACGCTGGCCGACTTTGCGGTGAGCGCGACCTGTACCCGCGTGCCGGTGCTGGACGGCCACCTCGAAACCGTATCAGTCAGCCTCGCCCAGCCCGCCACAGAGGCCGCGCTCACCGCCGCGTGGCAGGGCTGGCAGCCACTGGCCGATGCGGGCTTGCCGTCCGCCCCCGCCCACCCTACCATCTATCGCCCCGAATCGAACCGCCCCCAGTCCCGCCTTGACCGCGATGTGGCGGGGGGGATGGCCTCGGTCATCGGTCGGCTGCGCCCCTGCCCCCTCCTCGACTACAAGTTCGTCACCCTCGGCCATAACCTCGTGCGAGGGGCGGCGGGGGGGGTAGTCATCCTCGCCGAACTGCTGCACCGCGTCGGTAGGGTGTGAGGCCGAGCGACTGCCAATCACTATAACTCAAAACTCAAAACTCAAACTTCGATAGCGGGGGAGGGGGCGGGACGGCGTGGTGCGGTCAAGGGAGCAATCCTTTCAGGGCAGGACCCAGCCCGTCGTTCCGCCTAACCCTCTCCTTGCTGAAGGTAGGAGGTAGAAGGTAGGAGGTAGGATGGGGATTCGCGTCGAGTGGTGCTGAGTTGGTAAAATGGGGCGACAAGGGGTGCGACCCAATTTATGGTGATGATATAGGAGACTTGCTTGCCCGCTCTGCTATTTCTGTGTATGGCGGCGTTCTTGGCCGGGTTCATTGATGCGATTGCCGGCGGCGGGGGGCTGATACAGTTGCCTGCGCTATTCATCTTCCTGCCCAATCAGGCGATACCCGCCCTGTTCGGCAGCAACAAGCTAGCCTCGATTGCAGGCACTGGCGCGGCGGTGGCCCAGTACACGCGGCGGGTGCGGGTGGATTGGGGTTTGGTGCTGCCGATGGCGGTGATCGCCTTTGCCACCTCGCTACTGGGCGCGGCGGTGGTCAGCCAGCTACGCGCCGATGTGCTGCGCCCGCTCATCCTCATGCTGCTGGTGGTGGTCGCGGCCTACACCTTCATCCGCAAGGACTTCGGTTCGCTGCACGCCCCGCGACTGGATAGCCGCCGCCGCCGCTGGTTCGGCTTCGCCCTCGGCGCGGTACTCGGCTTCTACGATGGCTTCTTCGGGCCGGGGATGGGCAGCTTTCTGGTGTTCACCTTTATCGGGCTGTTCGGGTTCGGCTTCCTGTCCGCCACTACCGCCGCCAAAGTGGTCAACTTCAGCACCAACCTCGCGGCGGTACTATACTTCGGCCTCAGCGGCAACATCCTGTATGCGATTGCCCTACCGATGGCCGCCTGCAACGTACTCGGCTCACTGCTCGGTGCGCGGCTGGCAATCCTGCGTGGCAGCGCGTTCGTGCGCGTCCTCTTCCTCATCGTCCTCAGCGCGGTCATCATCAAGTTCACCCTAGACACCTTCAAGCCGGGGTGAATGGTAGCCAGCGGACTCGAAAGCGGACCAGCGGACGGCGTTAATGCGTGGCAACCGCGCCGGTGGCGATGCGCGTTGATACGCTTCACGCGGGCGCGATAAATCTGCGCCCCTACGTCTATTTGGTCATTCACAACATTTGTGCAAAGATAGTGAAGATATGTCTACCCCCCGAAGCCCCATCCAAAATCTAAAATCTAAAATCCAAAATCTCGACGATGACCCTTCGGTAGTCGCCTCCACCGACCGCGCCGACTTGCTGGCAGTGCAGCGGGTATGGCGTTGCCCCCAGCCGTTCGCCCTAGAGTGCGGCGCGACGCTGGCTGATGTGCAGGTGGCGTATGAGACATGGGGGACACTGAACGCGGCGGGCGATAATGCTATCTACATCTGCCACGCGCTCACCGGCGACGCGCACGCGGCTGGTCGCTATCAGTCCAGCGATGACAAGGCGGGCTGGTGGAATCCGCTGATTGGCCCCGCTCGCGCCTTCGACACCAACCGCTACTTCGTGGTCTGCGCCAACCTACTGGGCGGTTGTCAAGGGACGACTGGCCCGGCCTCGCCCCACCCCGCCGACGGTCTGCCCTACGGCTCGCGCTTCCCCACCGTCACGGTGCGCGACATGGTGCGGCTGGAATACTTGCTGCTCCGCCACCTCGGTGTGCGCCGCCTCGCCTGCGTTAGCGGGGGGTCGTTGGGGGGGATGCAGGCGTTGGAGTGGCTGGTCAGTTACCCCGATTTCGTCGCCGCCGCCATCCCTATCGCCGCCTCACTAGCCCACAGCCCGCAGGGTATCGCCTTTAATCTGATTGGCCGTCAAGCGATTATGCTCGACCCCGCGTGGCAGGGGGGCGACTACTATGCCTCGCCCATCCGCCCCGACGCTGGCCTCGTCCTCGCCCGCATGGTGGGGATGATTAGCTATCAGTCCGACACTTCGATGCAGCTAAAGTTTGGCCGCCAGCGGGTGGACGAGGCCGAGGCTGCCTACTATGACCCTGCCGCCCGCTTTCAGGTGGAGAACTATCTGCACTATCAGGGCGCGTCGCTGGTGCGCCGCTTCGACGCGAATAGCTACCTCGTCCTCTCCCGCGCCATGGACTTGCACGATGTCGGCTGGCGGCGGGGTGGTATCGCCGCGGCGATGGCTCACACCGCCCCCGCCGCCCGCACGCTGGTGATTGGCATCGACTCCGACCTACTGTTCCCCACCCGCCTCCAGCGCGAAACTGTCGCCGTCCTCACCGCGCAGGGCCGCGCC
>JBBSEE010000336.1:0-4135 GCA_038239995.1 Chloroflexia bacterium
GTTGCCCAGCTTGTACAACTGGCTGTTCTTGCCCACTGCGTCAATAGTGGTGTGCCAATCGCCCGCTTGCCCTGCCTGCTGCACGAGGTAGATGAGCAATCCGCCCGCAAGCAAGGCCGCACTGCCGAACACCCCCACCCGTAGCACCTGCGCGATGAGCAATTCGACATCAAGGCCGCGCGGTTCGGGTGCGCTTTGTTCCGTATTATTCGCCAAAGAGTTTCACCCCCAGCCCCTTGAGTATCATCTGCAAGGCAATCAGCAGCAGCACCGGCACGAACACCTTGCGTACCCCCCGATTGCTCATTAGCGGCAGGATGCGGCTGCCCACCAACGCCCCCGCCAATACCCCCACCGCGACCGGTGCGACCAGCAGGGGGTTGACATCGCCGCGCCCCAAGTACACCCCCGCGCTGGCGGCGGCGGTTACGCCAATCATGAAGTTGCTGGTGGTGCTGGACACTTTCATCGGCATCCGCATCGCGCTGTCCATCGCTAGCACCTTGAACACCCCGCTGCCAATCCCCAGCAGCCCCGACAATGTGCCCGCCACGTACATAATCCCGAACCCTAGTGGCACGCGGACGACGTTATAGCGCACCAGCCCCAGCTTGCGGTCTTCATATTGGCCGGGCAAGCGCAGCCGCTCGGCCAAGCGGTCACTGCTCGCCACTTGCGGCAACTCCTCGCCGAACTTGAATATCTGCGCCGCGGCGGTGACGCACATCACTGCGCCGAACAGGATGTACAGTACGCTGGGGTTGAACACGCCGGTGAGGAACGCCCCCGTGACCGCCCCGATGGTGGTCGCCACTTCGAGGAACATCGCCGCCCGTAGGTTGATAATGTGGTCGCGCAGGTAAGCGACTGCCGCGCCGCTCGATGTGGCAATGGTGCAGACGATGCTTGCCCCCACTGCGTACTTGATGTCAATCCCGAACCCGATAGTCAGCATCGGCACAATCAATATCCCGCCGCCGATGCCCACCAACGCGCCGAGCAGTCCCGCGCCGAGTGACACGGAGAAGATGATGATAAGGAATAGCCAGAGTGTCATAGTTAAATCGCGCTCCATAGCGCGGTGTTGTCCGCCACCTGCCAACCAACCCGCCCCTGCTGGTGCAGGCAACTGAGGTGCGCGTAGATGGTGGGTTGCAGCAAGTAGTATGCCTCGGCGGTAATCACGCTGAAGTCGTAGTGGGCGCAGACCGCGCGTAGCACCGCCTCGCTGCTCTGGGGGCCGTGCGCTTGCAGGTGGGCGACGATGAAATCCAGCGTGTCCACGAAGCGGGCGCGGTTGATGCTCACCAGTGCGGCGAACTCGGCTGTGTCTACGGCGGGCGAGTGACCGGGGACGACCGCCTCCACCTGTGCGGCGTAGGACAAAGCCCGCTCCAACGAGGCGAGATGCTCGAACACCCCCGCACAGTACAACACCTTGTACTTGTCAATCACGCTGGCGGGCAGCAGCAAGTCGCCTACAAACAGGGTGCCGTCCACCAAGTAGCCCATCTGCCCCGCGGCGTGACCCTTCAGGTCCACTACCTCGATACTGAGGCCCAACTCGGCCATCTCTAGGGGGCCGGGTTGCAGCACCACATCAATCGGTGAGGGGGGGGCGTAGAGGAAATGGGAGTAGAGCGGCTTAATCGGTGCAGCCCCGGCGAACAGATTGGTCGGTTCTAGGATGGGATAGCGGATGAAGGCTTCCTCGATGGTAGGGGCGTAGACGCGCACCGGCCCACCCGCATTCGCCACGATATGGGCGTTGCCGCCAAAGTGGTCGGCGTGCGAGTGGGTATTCAGTATCGCCACCACGCGCAGGCCCCCCTCGGCCAAGGTCCTCAGAATCGCCTTGCCGTTCTCTTTGGTCAGCCCGCTATCCACAATCGCGCATCGCTGCCCATCGCTGCCCACAATCACGCCAATGTTCTGGGGGCCGGGCAGATAGCTAATGCGCCCCTGCACCGGGGTTAGGGTATATTTGACCGCCACGTTTGCTCGCTCCTCTGGTTCGGTTCTACGCTCAACGCGCTCGGTCATTATAACACACCCTTGCCGCTAGGTAGACTGGGTAGGCCGCTGCGCCTCCTTACTGAGATTATCCCGCCCGCGAATAATGTTGGCACAAACTTTGCTTTATATATTGCTGAAGAGGGAAGTACCAAGTAGAGGAAGTACCATACGGAGAAGTACGAACCATTTTGTCATCGGGAGGGGCGAATGGCGGTTCGCCCAGTGATGAACCACTTATAGCAGCAGGAGGTGTCGGTGATGGTGGTAAGTGATGAGGCAGCCGTGGTGCAACGCGCCACCAAGCGTGACGAGCAGGCGTTCGCCGAGTTGTACAATACCTACGTTGACCGTATCTACCGCTACATCTACTATAAGGTGAGTGAACCTGCCGAGGCTGAAGATTTGTGCGGTCAGGTCTTCCTCAAGGCATGGGAGGCAATTGACCGCTATACGTGGACTGGCTACCCCTTCTCCTCGTGGCTATATCGGCTGGCCCACAATCTGGTCGTTGACCACTATCGCACCCGCCGCGAGAATCTGCCGCTCGATGATGCGCTCATCACCCACGAAGGGCCGATTGACCCCGAAGTCGCCCTTGCCCATAGCTTGCAGGCGGAAGAGCTACGCCGCGCCATCAAGCAACTTACCGGCGAACAGCAGCAGGTCGTCTACCTCAAGTTCATCGAAGGCTACGACAACGCGGAGATTGCCAACGCGATGAACAAGAAGGAAGGGGCGATTCGGGCCTTGCAATATCGCGCCCTCCACAGCCTCCAGCAGATTATCACCGCCGAGGAGCAGCGGGCCGCTAGCTTCGTGCCCGCCTTCGCCGCCGCCTAGTCCCCCAACAACAATTGCTCCCCTCCCCCTGATAAAAGGAGTAGGCACCAGTTTCCCCTCTTGGCGGGAGGGGTGTATAAACCAGCAGGGCGCACCCAATTAGGTGCGCCCCTTGTGTTATATTGTTAGCCCCAATTAGGCCATATGCGCGTTGAGCTTCTTCTGGAGGGTATCCTTTAGGTTGGGCACCGCACCGACCACCCGCTCGACCTCGCGGCCATTCTTGAACACAATCAGGGTGGGGATACTGCGAACCCCAAACATACTCTGGGCGATGGGGTTGGCATCCACATCCAGCTTGGCAATTTTGGCCTTGCCTTCCATTTCGCCCGCGATTTGCTCGACGATGGGGGCGACCGCGCGGCACGGCCCACACCATGTCGCCCAGAAGTCCACCAGCACCGGCTGGTCGGTGCCAGTTACCTCGGCGCGGAAGTTGCTGTCGGTCAGTTCAATCGGCTTTGCCATTGTTCGATACTCCTCCTCAGATATATAATGGTTGGTGTAGGTTCGTTCTTATGCTTGCACTGTTATGATATGCGGCAAGTTTGTTGCTTGCTACCCTAAATTATAATGATGAGCATGGCCTTTGTCAAATAATTGCGGTTGTGCTATCATCAAACCCGTGATACGCCTCGGCATCAACGGTTATTTTTGGGATAAGCCCTTCACCGGCAGCGGGCAGTATACCCGCGAACTGTGGCGGGCCTTGCACGCAGACGGCTTGCTAGGTGACGACTTGCGGGCCACCATGCTGCATCCCCCCCGCCAGCCCATCGTGGGCGATGGCGACGCGGCGATAGGGGCACACTTCCAAGCGCGGAGCCGTCTGCCGTTGCGCGGCGACAACCTGCGCGAACTGTGGTGGGAGCAAGTGGGGTTGGGCGGCACGGCGCGGATGCTGGGTCTGAACTTGTTGCACTCGCCATATATGGCCGCGCCCCTGGTTGCCCCTGCCCCGACCATCGTCACCGTGCACGACCTGATCCCGCTGCGCCTGCCGGAATATCGCGGTTCGCTCTCGTTTCGGCTCTATCTGCGGCTGGCTACTGCCGCCGCCCGCCGCGCCCGCCTCTTGCTCACCGACTCGGAACACTCGCGCCGCGACATCATTGCCCTCTTGCACGTGCCAGAGGAGCGGGTGCGAGTTACCTACCTCGCGGTGGGCGAACAGTACCGCCCTGCTAGCGCGGAGCAGCAGGCTGCCACCCGCGCCAAGTTCGGTTTGCCAGCGGGTTACATCTTCTATATCGGCGGCTTTGATGCGCGGAAGAACGTA
>JBBSEE010000337.1:0-4129 GCA_038239995.1 Chloroflexia bacterium
CTTATGACCACTCAAACCTCAAACCTCAAACCTCAAACCTCACCTACCCTCGGCGTGGTGGGCAGCGGGACGATGGGGGGGGGGCATCGCGCAGGTGGCGGCGCAGCGGGGCTTCAGCGTGCTGCTCTACGACATCAGCGATGAAATCGTCACCCGCGCGGTTAGCCGCTTGCAGGAGACGCTGGACAAGCTGGCGGCGAAGGGCAAGCTGACCGCTGATGAGGTGGCAGCCACGATGAGCCGCATCCGCACCACCAGCACGCTCGAAGACCTCGCTGCCGCCGACTTCATCATCGAAGCCGCCCCCGAAGACATATCGCTGAAGCGCGACCTCTTCTCGCGCCTCGATGCCGCCTGCCCGCCTGCCACCATCCTAACCAGCAACACCTCGTCGCTCTCGATTACTCTGCTGGGCGGGGCGACTAAGCAGCCGGGGCGAGTGGTGGGGATGCACTTCTTCAACCCGGTGCCGTTGCTCCCTCTCGTCGAAGTGATTGCCGGGCAGTACACCGACGAGCAGACGGTGGCGGCGACGATTGCCCTTGCCCAGCAGCTAGGCAAGACCGCGGTGCGCTGCAAGGATACCCCCGGCTTCATCGTCAATCGGGTGGCCCGCAACTTCTACGGCGAGGCATTGCGTATCCTCGGCGAACAGGGGGCGACGGCAGAGCAGATTGACCAACTCGCCGAGCAGGAGGCCCACTTTAGGATGGGGCCGTTCCGCCTGATGGACTTGATTGGCATAGACATCAACTTCGCGGTGACGCAATCGGTGTACGATGCCTACTTCGGCGAGCCGCGCTATCGCCCCCACCCTATCCAGCGGCGGATGGTGGAAGCGGGGGCGATAGGGCGCAAGGCGGGACGTGGGTTCTACGACTATCGCAAGGAGGAGGGCCAGTGAAGAACAGCCTGCTCATCGCCGCGCCGCTCGCCGATGTCGCCCCCGGCGCGTTGGCCGGTGAACTAGTCGCCGCTTGCGTGGCTGCCAACCACGATGTCACCCTCTATTGCCCACCCATCGCCTCCGACCCTCGCGATGGTGGCCCCATTGTCCAGACCTTCCGCCTGTTGCGCGACCCCGCCGACCTGACCGCCGACCTGACCCAATCCGTAGGCTATGTACTAGACCTGTTCGACAACGGGCCGCACGGTTGGCGCGAGGAGAAGCAGCGGGTGTTGGCCGACTTGGGGGTGATTGCCCCGTACACCCCGTTGCTCACCACCTGCGCGGCGAACAGTGCCACCGACGCGGCGGCGATGTTCGTCCACCCGCAGCAAGTAGTCGGCTTCGCCACGGTCCAGCCCTTCGCCGCGGTTAGTACCGTTGAACTGCTGCTCCCTATGCAGGGCGACCCCGCGATGCTGGAGCCAGCCCGCGCCTTCTTCGCCGCGCTGGACAAGCAAACGATGCAAGTTGCCGACGGCCCCGGCGGGGTGATGCCGCGCATCCTTGCGATGATTATCAACGAGGCCGCCTATGCGCTACAAGAGGGAGTCGCCAGCGCGGAGGATATTGACACGGCGATGCGGCTAGGGGCGAACTACCCCTATGGCCCGCTGGCATGGGGGGACATGATGGGCCTCGATGTGGTTCATGCCACCCTGTGGGCCTTGCAACAGGAGCTAGGCGATGACCGCTACCGCCCCTGCCCGCTGCTCGCCCGCATGGTCAGGGCGGGGCTACACGGCAAGGTGAACGGACGAGGGTTCTATAGCTACACAACATAGCAGCTTTTGCTATCCCCCGCCCAGTCGGGTATAATTGCTTCAGCAATCGTAGACCCTCACCCTGCCCCGCCGCGTGGGAGGATGATGGGGGAGTGACAGCAAGGAAGGCCAAAGATGTCCAACCATGAAGCAGTGATTGTCGCTGCCCTCCGCACCCCAGTCGGTCGTTACGGCGGCGCATTGAAGGATGTACGCCCCGACGACCTCGCCGCACTGGTGATTAAGGAACTGGTGGAGCGTAGCAAGATTGACCCCGCGATGATCGAAGATGTGATTCTCGGCTGCGCCAATCAAGCGGGGGAGGACAACCGCAATGTGGCCCGCATGGCCGCGCTGCTGGCCGGTCTCCCCGTGGAAGTGGCGGGCAACACGGTCAATCGGCTATGCGGTAGCGGTTTGCAGGCGATTAACGATGCCGCCCACGCCATCCAGCGCGGCGATGGCGACGTGTATATCGCGGGCGGCACCGAGAGCATGACCCGCGCCCCATTCGTGATGGCGAAGGCGGAAGCGGCCTTCCCGCGCGGTAACATTACCATGTACGACACCACTATTGGCTGGCGGTTCACCAACCCCAAGCTGGCAGAGATGTACTACCCCTACAGCATGGGTGAGACCGCGGAGAACGTGGCCGAGCGGTATCACATCAGCCGCGATGACCAAGACGCTTTCGCGCTCCAGAGCCAGCAGCGGGCGGTGGCGGCGATCCAAGAGGGCCGTTTGCGCGACGAAATCGTGCCTGTCCCCATTCCCGCGCCGAAGAAGGGCCAGCCGCCTACCAGCTTCGCGGTGGATGAGCATCCCCGCGCCGACACCAGCCTAGAGGCCCTTGCCAAACTGCGCCCCGCCTTCCGCGAGGGGGGGACGGTCACGGCGGGCAACTCTAGCGGCATCAACGACGGCGCGGCGGCCCTGTTGCTGATGAGCGCGGAGCGGGCGGCGGGGTTGGGCTTTAAGCCGCTGGCCCGCGTGGTCGCCACCGCAGTGGCTGGGGTGGACCCCGCCTGCATGGGCCTCGGCCCTATCCCTGCCACCCGCAAGGCCTTGCAACGCGCGGGGCTTACAGTGGACGACCTCGACCTCATCGAACTGAACGAGGCGTTCGCCGCCCAGTCCCTTGCCTTCATCCGCGAACTCGGTCTCGACCAATCGAAGGTCAACGTCAGCGGCGGGGCGATTGCTATCGGCCACCCCCTCGGTATGAGCGGCGCACGCTTGACCACCACCCTCATCCACGAGATGCAGCGTCGTCCCCATGCCAAATATGGCCTTGCCACCATGTGCATCGGGGTGGGGCAGGGCATCGCGACGGTTTACGAAAGACTATGAACGAACAAGAGATTAAAGATTACATTGACCGACAGGTGGCCGAGCAGGTGCGCCACCTTGTGCTGGCAATGCTCCGCCCCCGCCTTGAGGCCCTGATGGCCGAGTTCGAGCAAACCGGCAGCGAGATGCTCTCCGAGGTGCGGGCGATGACCGACATTCTTGCCCAGCGGCTGGACCTGCTCACCCTAGAGATGAGCAGTACCACCCTGAATATGAACGAACTGACCGAGATGGTCTACTCGTTCAAGCAGGAAATCGCCGCCGCGCTACAAGAGTTGAACAACATCCGCGAGTTGCTTGAGCATCGTCCCCATAACGGTAAGCCGATGCTGCTGCATTAGGGGAATGTAGTGATGAGTGATGAGTTCTGATGGTGCGAGTATCTATCTCCCCTCCCACCGGGAGGGGTAGGGGGTGGGAGCGAGAAGCCCCAGTCACTCACCCCAGCCCCTCCCGGCGGGAGGGGAGTCATCGAAACTTGTTGATGCGGCACTCATGCCTCATGCCTCATGCCTCATTACTTCATTCTACAATCAGGACTGGAGGTCGCATGGCAACGCTGGTGGATAGGCCGAAGTCACCGCCCGTACTGAAGGGTGCGCCGATTATCGGCAAGGTGGCGCAGTATATGCTCGATGGGGTTGGGATGATGCGCGACATCCTTGCCACCGGCGAGGACATCGTGGTGTTCAAGCTGATGAGCTTGCCGGTCTATATGGTGCTGAAGCCGGAATACATCGAACAGGTGCTGACCGACGTGCGCCGCTTCCCCCGCGCCAAGATGCAGCGGGATGTGGTGGGGGCGCTGTTCGGCAATGGCCTACCCTTCAGCGAGGGCGAATTGTGGCTGAAGCAACGCCGCTTGATGCAGCCCGCCTTCCACCGCCAGAAGGTGGCCGATTACGCCGCCCTCATCAGCGGCCATGCCGCCGAGCGGCTCGCCACATGGCAGCCGGGCCAGCGGCTGGACATCTACGATGAGATGATGCGTTTCACCTTCCAGAATGTCGCCGATGCCCTGTTCAGCCTGAAGGGGGAGGAGGCGCAGCGGCTAGGCGAAGCGTTGCTC
>JBBSEE010000338.1:0-4124 GCA_038239995.1 Chloroflexia bacterium
ATCTGCTTCATCTTGGCGGTGTCGGTCACGGTCGGCGAGGCGGTGGTGCCGCTGCTGCCATTATCATTGTCATTCTTACCATCGCCGGGGCGCATCCACATCTTGGGGCTGCGACCGAGGGTCACGTCGTCGAGGCGGCGGACTGCTTCGCTGGCGGCGATGCTGCCTTCAGCGTAGATGCTGGCCTTGTAGTAATCCTTGTTGCTCTCAAAGGTCTTGCCCTGATTGTACAGGTCGTTGGCCTTGCCCAGCAACGCGGTCGCGGTGGCGGTATCGCCCTTGGCGGTGGCGGTGGCAAGGTCAGCGGTGGTGTCGCTAAGAACCTTGTTCGCCTGCATCAAGATACGGGACGCACCGTCGGCACTGTTGGCGTAGGCGTTATCATCGCCCATGCCGGGCTTCATCCCGCCGCCCATTGGCCCACCCGGGCCGCCGCGATGGTCGCCCTTGCCCTGCATCATACCAAATCCACCCATCGGTCCGTCCATCGAGTCCGGTACTTGGTCGGTGGGGGCGGTCGTGGTGGTGCTGCTGCCAGTGTTGCTGTTGTCGGTACTGCCGGTGGTGGTCTGCGTCTGCGGGGTGGTGGCGGCGGCGAAGGGTGCAGCGTTGCTGGTCAAACTCAGCAACATCGCGGCGGCCATCACTACCACTGCGGCGGCGACCACGCCGGTCGCTAGCTTGAGCTTCCAATTGAACATCGGTTGTGCCTCCTAAGTTGTTTTGCATAGATTAGCGCATCTCGCGCCTGCACCACTATTGTAGCGCAGCCAGATTAAAGCGGAAAGGGATTTAGATTAAGTTTCGCTTAAGATTAGCAATGCTGCTCTAATGACCAGCGTTATTGTAACGCCAATCGTAATAATGCTGGCCGATGTTGCCCATCTGCACCTTGAAGCCTTGTGGGGCGGAAGGCACATAGGTCAGCACCCGCCGCTCGTAGGGCTGGATTAGCACGTCGGTGTTGGCTTGCCCCGCAATCTTCACGCTGGCCCAGTAGGGTTCAGCAATCGGGTAGCCGGTGGCGTAGAAGTAGGGGTCGCTAAGGCGGGCTATGCTCTGTTTGCCGCCGACCATCACCGGCCCAGTCTGGTTGAGGAAGGCCCAGAACACATCAGGGATGTTGTGCTTGGTGGCTGCCTCGTAGTGGGTATCTGTTACCTTGTAGGTGGCGTAGCGGGGGTCGTTGCCCACCGTGCCGTCACGGGCGATATATTCGTTCTCGGTTGCGCCCGTGGTGTCCGCGTTGTCGAGCAGCAGCCCGCGAAAGCTGGCGTAGGTGGGGGCGTTCGCATCATCGGGGTCGGAGGCGAGGTCAATGTTGGCGGGGTAGCGGTACAGAAACTCGTTGTCGCCCACCTGCATCTGCCCACTGATTAGCTCGACGGTGAGTAGCCCGTTGGTCACATAGAAGGGGTTGGCGGGGTCGGCGGTGGGGTTGTTAATCTCCATCCGACTCTTATCGAAGTATTGCACCAGCCGCTTGCCGCCCACCCCCTGCGCGTAATCCTCATAGGTGGCGAGGCCAGGGTTTGGCCCCCAGTAGAAGCTGCGGGCCAGCCTGCCGTTTGCCACCAACGCATCAGTGCGCGTCCACGTGCGCTCGAAGGCCACGCTACCGAAGCTGCCCGCCTGTACCCGTAGAGCTTGCGGGATATGTACCAGCAGTATTGCTGCCATCACCAACCCCGCCATGAGCTTGAGCCTCATCCAGTGTGTTCCTTTCCATAGCCGTTTTCATTACACCATAGGGTGATGGTCCGTTCCAATTACGAGGAGCGTGGATGCGATTCGAGCGGGCGGATGCGATTCGCCCCTACCTCATTGCTGCTTACACATCACCTTTGTCAGGTGGGGGGGCGCGATAAATCTGCACCATCGGTCAGCCAATCCGTTTATCCGTTTTTTCAATCCGTTGGCAAGCTTCCGCCCCACCATATAACCTAATCCGCGTGGGCGGCAACTGTATCAGGAACTCCACCGCGGGGGTGAGCAGCACCGAGTGAGGCCGCTGCATCTCCTCTTCGTCGAGCAGGCCCAGCCGCGCTAGCAGGTCGAAGCGGGCGTGCTGCACCCCCCCTACCGTCAGGTTCATCGCGTCGTGCCAGATGGTGTAGCTACCCAGCCGCCCGTCGCGGCGGTAGAATACCCCGCGCACCGGGTTGGTGAGGACCAGCCGTTGCTCATCCATGCTAGCAAAGCCGGGCAGTAGGGTCATCGCCGCGCCGCTATCGGTCAGCGACAAGTCCGCCCCCGCCCACTTGCTGCGGGTACGTAGCTTGTACGCGGTGTAACGCTGCTCCGCCGCCGAGTATGCCACATCGAAGCGCATCCTCGCGCGGTGCCATGGCAACTTCCAGAGGTAATGGGGCACCGCCACCGAGAAGGAGTCCAACGCGGTGCCAATGAACCACGCCATATGTCCGCCGCGTCGGTCGGTGACGTAGAGCCGATAGTTGGTCTGGCCCATGCGAAAGCGCAGCAGGGGCAGACGGGCGAAGCGGAAGTCCACATCGTAGAATGGCACCACCGATAGCAGTCCGCCGCTTATCCCATCAACGCTGAAGGGGACGACGGTGAAGGCGGGGTGGATGATGCGCTGCAACTGCGGGACGGGCACCAGATAGTTGATCAGGGCGAAGTGGCGCAGGCTGGTGATGGCATCAATCCCGCGCGGGCGGGGTCGCACCAACCGCTGGTCGAGTAGGGCGCGATAGTCGAGTGTTGTCGCGGTGGTCATGACCACATTGTACCATATGTGGGCGACTCGCTCCCACCTCCCGCCCCTCGCGGTGGGCGGGGAAGTAGAGTGAGCTCGTACCCATAATCGGATACGCGCTCGTGGGTGGGACTATGTTGTTAGCGAACTACTGGCGGCCCGTCCCGCCCTGCTCGTTGGGGCCATGACCAACCTTGCCCTGCGGCCCGGTCTCGTGCTGCAAGCGGCGGCTGAGGTGGTTCTTCAACTCCTCGGCCATCTGCGACTGGGTCTGCTTGAATCGCTGCCACATCTCCTTCGCGTCGCTGTCGTTCTCATCGGCAATGTACTCATCGTATCGCCACAGCCCCTCGGTCAGGTTGGATAGGGCCGTGACCATGTTGTAGGTCGCGTCGGTAAGCGGGGAGCTATGCCCTCCGCGCTTGCTGGTCTGAGTGCCGGTATTAGTAGTCTGTTGATTGCCCGTGTTCGTCGCGGTCATAACCTAAATCTCCTTTCGCCTCATTAGTAATTGGCTGTCCCAAAGTTGTCGCGCCAGTGACGCGCTTACCTTGTTAAGTAGCAAGTTTAGTGCCAGTCCAGACGGGCGTGATTTATCACGCCCCTACATCGCCCACCCCTGTAGGGGCGCAATGAACTGCGCCCGCCTGACCCGTGCGGTTTGACCCACCACCTAAGCGTATGGTATACTGAATGCGTGTGATTACGCATCCAACGCGCTGGCGGCAGTGGCTTAAGCGGCTGGCGATATGATATTTTTGAGGAGGATAAGGAGATGGAGACCATCACTGCGCCAACGGCGACGCAGCCTTCGACGAACGGCAGTGGCCCTAGCCAAAAGGTGCGCCGCTATACCCTCGACGAAATGGGCCTCAGCACCGGCAAGAAGACCCGCCTGCATCGCCTGATGTATGAGTATGGCCCCGGCAATGGCACGATGATGCTGCTGCCGATTGACCAAGGATTGGAACACGGCCCGATTGACTTTATCGTCAACCCTGATGCACTCGACCCCGACTTCCAGTTGCGCGTCGCCCTCGAAGGCGGCTTCAGTGGCATCGTCTACCAGATTGGCCTTGCCGAAAAATATATGCGCCGTTATGCGGGGCAAGTGCCACTGGTGCTGAAGCTGAATGGCAAGACCAACATCCCCGCCGATAATAGTCCCTTCTCCCCCCAGCTCGCCAGCGTCGAAGATGCGGTGCGCCTCGGTGCCGTCGATGAGTTCTCCCGTCAGCAGCATCCACCGCGCGGCCCGCTCGCCGACGTGCCGGAGGAGGTGCGGCAGCACCATCGCGGCGACCAAACCGCGGCGCACTTCGGGATAGCCGAACTTGGCCAATGGGACAGCGATGGCCAAATCGCAGACGCTGACCAAACCGGCGCCGCCCGCCACGGCCGCCCC
>JBBSEE010000339.1:0-4124 GCA_038239995.1 Chloroflexia bacterium
ATTCTTGATTCAATTCTTCATTCTACCTTCTACATTCTTCCAGAGAGGGGGGGCAAGATGGGCATTGCGTTCTTGTGGTTGATAGTGTTCCTGTTTGTGATACTGATTGGCGCGGACGTGTTCACCAACAGCATCGAGTGGCTGGGCGAGAAGTTGCAGATTAACGAGGGGGTGCTGGGCAGTGTGCTGGCAGCGGTGGGCACCGCGATGCCGGAGACGCTGATACCGATTGTCGCGGTGGTGTTCGCGGGCAGCGTGGAGCAGGCGGCGGCCAGTGGGGCGGAGATTGGGGTGGGAGCGATATTGGGCGCACCCTTCATGCTTTCGACCCTCGCGATGTTCGTCACTGGGCTGACCGCGTTCATCCTCGTGAAGCGGCACAACCGTCCACCCGCGATGCAGGTTGACCTGCGCCTGCTGCGCCGCGACATGATTTACTTCCTCGTCGCCTACTCCTGTGGGATTGGCGCGGCCTTCCTGCCGATATATTGGCCCAAACCGATACTGGCAGTCGGGCTGCTGTGCGCCTATGGCTACTATGTGTACCTGCAATTCACCGATGGCGGGGCGGTGGGCGAGGCGGGCGACCTCAGCCCCCTACACCTCGCGCGGCGCAACCCCAACCCCCCGCTCTGGATTATCATCGGGCAGGTCATTGTCGGGCTGGGGTTGATAGTGGTGGGCGCATACTTCTTCGTGGAGAACATCAAAGTGGTGGCAACCGGCTTGGGGATACCGTCGGTGATACTGGCGTTGGTGATTGCCCCCTTCGCCACCGAGTTGCCGGAGAAGATTAACAGCGTGCTGTGGGTGCGGCGGGGCAAGGATACGTTGGCGTTGGGCAACATCACCGGCGCAATGGTGTTCCAGAGTTGCATCCCCATCGCCTTCGGCCTCACCTTCACCGACTGGCGGGTGAACTCAGGCAGCAACGGGCTGGCCTTCCTCAGCGCGGTGATTACGATTATCAGCGGGGTGTACATCATCAGCGCGATGCGGCTGCGGGGACGGCTCAGTTGGCGCACCCTGATGATTAGCGGAGGTGGCTATTTCATCTATCTTATCACCATCGTGATAATCAGCAATCTACAAGGGTAATCTTTCCCTACTTGTCGCGGCGGCCCAGCAAAGGGAGGCGGCGAGTCTTGCGCGGCGGGTCTGGTTCATATTCCGCGTTGTGGGAGGCGGCATCGGCCTGCTCGTAATCGTCACGCGCTAGGCTGACGGGCGGGGGTTGGCTGGCAAGTTGGCGGAAAGCGGCCTCTAGCTCCTTGCGGCCCATCTGCTTGCCACTCTCGAAATATTGGATGAGGACTTGACCCATCGCCCATGTGCCAGCGGCGGCGATACCGGCGGCCACCACACTGCCCGCGCCCGGTATCACCTTGGCCGCATCGCCGATTGCCATCCGTGCCCCTTGCTGGGCGAGGAAGCGCAGGCCGAACCCGCCCATCACCGCCCCCACCAGTTCGCGGGCGTGGGCGGCATCGAGCGGCTCACCGTAGATCGCGGCGATACGTAGCACCAGTTGCACCTGCTTGGCGAGCAAAATGGGGATGTCAATGAAGGGGATTGGCTCCGCGCCGGTCAGCATACTCATCGCCATACTCTGGCGGATTACCCGCGTGGCTGCTTGGCGACGGAAGACCGGCAACTCGCGGCCCAAGGCCACCGCTAGCGCGGGCTGCATCTCGATGAGGCGGGGGACGAGTTGCTCGGCCACGTTCGTCCCCTTCTTCGCGGAGATGCCCATCACCTCAGTGCCTAGCTGCTGACCAAAGGCGGCCAGCGCGGGCGCGGTGTCGTTAGGGCCGAACCGACCTTGCTTCAGCAGGTCAATCTTGTTCAAGGCGACCAGCACCGGCTTGCCGGTTCGCAGCAAGGCGCGGTACAGTTCGTAGTCGCCCTGCCGCAAGCCCGCGTCCGCGTCCAGCACCAGCACTATCGCCCCCGCTTCACCGGCGGCACGAAGGGCGATATTGGCCCGCTCACCCCCACCCCGCCCCATCTCACCGAAGCCAGGGGTGTCCACCAGACTGAACGGCCCCACCCGCTCGGTGATTGGTCCTAGCGTGGTGCCGGGGGTGGGGCTGACCAGCGAAATCTCCCGCCCCTCCAGCAGGTTGAATAGGGTGGATTTGCCGGAGTTGACCGGCCCCACAATGGCGACGCGGGCGTTGGCCTCCTCGCGCACGGTGCGCCGCAGCCCCTCCCAATCGAGGCCGTTCCACAAGCTCCGCAAATCCTTCAGGCTGGTGGGGATACCCAGCGGGTTGATGTTGCCCCCGCTGCTGCTACTGCTGCTCTTGTTCGCCATTGCTGTGCGCTGCTCCTTTTTCACCGAGGGTGAATGCGACCCGCCCCTACCGATAATCAATCCCCTACCTATGGTATAATATCTGACAGGCTAATGGCAAGTTTTGTGCCCCCCTGTCCGTTGGCTGTCCGTTATCCCAAAAGAGGAGTTTGCGCTAGTGCTAGCCACAATCTTGTCGTTGACCACCATCATCGTGCTGGGGGTGGGGGCGTATCAGCAATATCTGCTGCGTGGCTGGGCGCAGTTGCCGCGCGTGGCGGGTTGGGCGGCGGGGCGGCCTGCACCGTTCGTCTGCATCATCGTGCCCGCGCGGGACGAGCAACGGGCGGTGGGGGCGTGTCTGCGTGCGCTGATGCAGCAGAGTTATCCCCCCGACCGCTACCAGATTATCGCCCTCGACGACAACTCTAGCGACCATACCATTTCGCTGCTGACCACGTTGGCACGGGAGGACGCGCGGCTGACTGTGCTGAACGGCGGGCCGCTGCCGCTGGGATGGACGGGCAAGTGCTACGCTATCCACCAAGCGACGCAGCAGGCCGACCCCGCCGCCGAATACCTGCTGTTCGTGGACGCAGATACGGTCTGCCAGCCCGACGCGCTCACCTCCGCGCTCGACTATATGATGCGCGAACGGCTAGATTTGCTCTCGCTGCACCCCTTCCAGCGGCTGGAGTCGTTCTGGGAGAAAGTGGTGCAGCCGACATTCTACTTTATCGCCCTTGCTAACCGTCCCCCGCTACAGGTGAATGACCCCCATTCATCCACCGCCGCCGCCAACGGCCAGTTTCTGCTGGTGCGCCGCAGCGCGTACCAATTGCTGGGCGGGCATCAAGCGGTGCGCCAGCACATCATCGAGGATTACGCGCTGGCCGAATTGTTCAAGGGCGCGGGCAAGCGGATACGTCTGCTGGCTGGGTTCGCGGTGGTCAGCACGCGGATGTACCAATCGCTGGCGGAGATTTGGCAGGGTTGGAGCAAGAACTTCTACGTCGAGGTGGGCACGCCGCTGTACGCGCTGGTGGTCGCGCTGCTGATGCTGATTATAACCGTTCTACCCGCGCTGCTGCTCATCGTCGGTCTGGTCGGACTGCTCACGGTGGGAGCGACCCATGCCGCGCTGTGGCTGCTGGGAGCGGGGACGGTACAGTACGCCACCATCACCCTGATGCGGCTGCAATGGGGGGCGATACTGAAGCTGCACCCCGCATGGTCGCTCACCCACCCACTGGGCGGCCTTGTTGCCGAGGCGATACTGTTCAATTCTGCCCTTAGCATCCTCAGCGGCAGAGGGGTAGTCTGGAAATCGCGCCGCTACAGTGGTCAGACCAGTGATTGACATCAGCGTGCTTATCGGCCCCCACACCCACGTCTACCCCGGCGACCCCATCCCGGAGTTGCAGCAGGTCAGCGAGGCAGGGGAGGTAGCGTTGGTCTCACGCCTGTGCATCAGCACGCACGTAGGGACGCACATTGACGCGCCCGCCCACTTGCTGGCGCACGGGGCAAACGCCGATGCGCTACCGCTCGATGCCCTATGCGGCCCTTGCCATGTGGTTGACCTCTCCTACCTCACCCCCGGCCAGCCGATTACCGCCCACGACCTGTCCAACCTAAGCATCCCGCCCGATTGCACCCGCCTGCTGCTCCGTACCGCGAACAGCGAAGCCGACCTGTGGGCTGCCCCTGAGTTCACCCCCAACTTCACCGCGCTGGCCGCCGATGCTGCGTGGGTGCTGGCCCTGCCCCCGCCACATGGCCTCGGCCTCACCCTCGTGGGGATTGACTACCTCTCGGTTGACCCCTA